>CANHQZ010000052.1 GCA_947463125.1 Flavobacteriales bacterium
AGCCAGTCAGGGCGCCATCCGTTAATCAGGCTTCCGAGAGCACCCGTTTCAGATTGAATTCGTCCTTAAGTACGTGGTATGCCATTTCGGCATAATAGCAAAGGCTGTCAATCACCGTCTGCAAATCGGCAGTATGAAATGACATACCCGGAACGCGATACACCAGGGCAGTCACATTGTCTTTTTCGTTGTAGGTAAACTTTCCATACATGAGATTCAAATTCACCACCAGCATTTCCTGCAGAAATTCATCCCGCTTGAGGGTGGGAGCATAGCAAAAAGGCACAGATATCTGGAAAACCGTTTTGTCCTTTTCAAAAACAAAGTAATTCCAGGGATTAGAGTCAGCATCTTCCCAGGCATCCAGATAAATCGGCATTTCTTCTCTCAACATCATCCACTGTCCGGCTTCGTCTCCGCGGGTATCCTCCGGATTCACACCCATATCGTGGATGGCTTTTTCTACTGCCTGATAAAGATCTTCAAGTAACATGCCGCAAAGGTAATATCAGGTTTCTGAATCACCTATTTGGCAAACAATGCCCGCAAATCGGCATTGGAAAACGGGTATCGTTTTTCGCGCGAGAGCTCTTCATGATAAAGCATTTGCCCAAGTTCTGTCAAAAATGGCAACCCTATTGTTTCATACTGATAACGATCGCTGTTAAGTACGTCCTCTTCATTGCAGTAAATTACAGCCGTAACGCAGAACTCAACCTTATTTTTAAAATCGACGACATAGGCACAATCCGCCAGCAACCCGAAAGCCCGGCCCACCACATTGAAAATACGTATGTCTGAAGAATCAGGCAGTGGCGCACCTTTCCCCATCATCAGATACTTTTTGTAGTGATCGGCATAGCCGTAAGCAGGATTGCGGCATTCCCGCGGCCACATCCCCATATATCTTTTCAGTAAATCTGCATATCCTGCATCCATATCCCAGCGCTTATCCTCTGGCAAAGCCTCAGGCAGATACAATGAAATCAGCATGCGGTTCAGTTCATCCACAGGCAGAAAATTATTGAACATAAAGGAGCGCGGAAACGGGTAGAGATTTCCGTATGCATCATAATAACGGCTGCCCATGTAAACATCACCATAGGGATTTCTCAGCCTCTTTTGGGCGAAGCCGGCAGACTGGAAATACAGCGTATCTCCTTTTTGAAAAAAACATACCGGATTGGTGATGTAGGAGCTCAATGTATCGCAGGGAAACTCGAACCGCTGAATAATACGGGAATCGTGATAACCTTTTGCAGCAAGGTTATCAGCGATATAATCATAACCCAGAAATTCATAGGTGCGGTTATAGGATTCATTGTCACTTACCAGCATCATTTTCTTCACAAAAGCATCCACGCTGGGCCATCCGGTTAATTGGGTTTCATCCCTGCCGCTTCGGGTCTGGCAATACCAGGCACTGTCGAACTGCAAAGGCGTTTCGGGGTCAATCCCATAGGGTTTCAGGGATGTAAGTTTCTGCAGTGCGAGCAGAGAAGCAGGAAACTTCACCAGGCTGGCAGGATAGAAATAGCTGCTTTTGTTGAGATGATAATAATGGGTGGTGATGAAAGGAATACCCTTGCGGTTTCTGTCAATGCGGGAATAAACTATCTGATATCGGTATTTCTCCGGCTGATCGATAATCTGCTTAAAAAGCGTGCTGCCCTTGCTCCGGAATAATTCATGCAACCATTTTGAATCTTCCGGTTCATATACAGGCTGAGCACCCGATGCTCCAAAGATTAAGACTGCTATGGCAAAAACGAACGCTTTCAAACGGCGGAATTTGCCAACCAATTTACAAAAAAAATCAGGGCTTTCTCACAAACAGCATGTAATTCTGGTTTTTATCCTGCCAGTGATAACCCAGGCTGAATGGCAACGCTTTAACCTTGGTGCTGTCGGAATACAGTTTGGCCAGGTCTTTCTGGTAATGGCCGGAAGCGCTGAAATTCTTAACAGGAATGGTATATTTTCCATACAGAAAATAGCTAAAGTCCTTTGCCAGAAAACGATACGGGATGCCTGTGTCATCCTGCAGCAAACTCACCGACTTGGCCTGTGTAAGGTCTTTAATGGTGCTGAATGTCTCGTAGTGGAGCAGATAACTTGCCGCTTTTACAAACGTATTGGCTTTGCCAAAAGCCTCAATGTGTTTTACCATCTCAGGACGCGCCTTCAATCCGCCCTTACCGCTGGTGCCTACATTGCTGATGTCTGTATTGAAATACTCCAGTGTTCTTACATCATCGTATTTACCCTGCGGACAGAAGGTAAAGCGCACCCCGCTGATCCCTTTTGGATTTTGGCTGCGTGGTACGGTATTGCCGGAAGCGTCTATGGTAATCAGTTCCACGTTCATAATTTCGTGACCAGTGCGGGCAAAAAACACCATAAATACAGGTGTCACTCCCTTTACCGCCGGAATCTGACTGCCCATATAGCTGGTAATAAAATAGCTTCTGCGGAAAATATCACCGAGGGCTTTTTCAATGCTGTTCAGGTAATTCAGCACCTGTGTACGGTTCATTTTTTCAAATTCAGGCACATTGCCCACCATTTCGTTGGCCAGAAAAAGGTACTTCTTGCTGTTGGGGTAAAACTGCACCACATGCAGAAAATCAGGCCCTGAAAATGGATAAAAGGTATTCAGGTTTTCGTCCACTTTGGGATGCAACTCTTCCTTTGCCCATTTGCGCATAAGGCTCAGGCGGTTTTTGTCCATTTCATCCCAGCGTTTTCCAAACTGAACGGCATGCTCTTTTACCTGGCCAATACTGTCATATTTTGCCATGCTGCTGCCTGCATTGGAAGCAAGACCGGCAATAAAGCGGGCATAGTCATTGTATTTGCGGTCAAACTTAGGGGTTTCGGCTTTCTTCTGCACCGTATCGGTTCTGCTGCTGTCTTTCTGTGCAGTTCCCTTTTCAGTGGAGCCACCGCACGAAAAAACGGACAGCGTGGCAATTGCAACGGATAATATCAGGTAACGTTTCATGGTATTCTTAGGCTGTAGTTTTATTATTGTCTCTGTCGGTACTTATAAAATACAAAAGCACCCCTATCAAGGCAGTTCCAAGGCCAATGAGGGATTCGGTGGTTTTTTCCGAAAACTGAAAATAACAGACACCCACATTGGCCGCGATAAACAACAGGGGTGACAAGGGATATCCCAGCGCCCTGTAACCCTCGGGTTTTCCGTGTTTTATGCGGTAAACAATCACACCTGCCACCGTAAGGGTCGTAAAGAGGGTGAGGGTAAAACCAATGTACTGCATGATGCTTTCAAAGGATGCGGTCCAGAGAATTACCAGTGCCAGCAGGGTCTGAAACAGAATGGCGGCAACCGGGTTCCCTTTTTCTGTGGTTGCAGACAATATCCTCAAAGCCGGAATCTTTCCAACCATAGGCTGAATAACCCTGGGCCCTGCAATAATCATGGCGCTGATGGTGCTCACCAGCAGCAGACATATCACGCCCCCCATGACTTTACCGCCCCAGGTACCAAAGATGTAGCGCGCACTCACAATCCCCACATCCTTGGGCTGAAATGCCTGCGCTCCCTGCGTGTCAACCATCATTTCAGGCATAGGCGCGGACGCTATGAAAACGGCATTCAGCAGAACATATAATAACATAACCAGCAAGGTTCCCCAGATTATGGAGCGATTCAGATTTTTTTCAGGCTGCTGAATCTCCCCGGCCAAATAGGCACTGGCGTTCCAGCCGCTGTAGGCATAACTCACATACACCAGGTTTATGGCAAAACCGGCGGTCATAATCTCAGCGGCACTTGCATCACCAAATGCAAAAGATACATTTTGTGTATTTCCATTCATGATGCCTGCAAATACAAAAACCGCAATCAGCAATACTTTTAGAAGGGTAAATACCTTTTGGAATTTAACCCCTGCACTCAGATTGGTGGCATGTATGGCTGCAATACCTAAAATGACAGCTGTACCCACCCAAACCGGATTGAGAGAATCGTAAACACCATGTGCATACATTCCCAGTGAGGCCGCCGCCAGCGCGATAGGCGCGCTGAAACCCACGGTGGCACTGACAAAACCTGCCATAAATCCCAGCGCAGGATGATATACTTTGGACAGAAAATGGTACTCACCGCCGTCCTGGGGCAGGCGCGTCGCCAGTTCAGCGTAACATACTGCACCCAGCAAAGCCATAATGCCACCGATAAACCACAGTGCCATAATGGTAAATGCCTGTGAATGACTGAGTAACTGGAAACCAAGGCCGGTAAAAACGCCCGTTCCCACCATATTGGCGACCACCAGGCTTACTGCGGCTGAAAAATCTATTCTGCGATGCGACATGAATCCTGCTCGGGCTGCCGACAACTTTCAATCCGCTGTCAAAACTGCCTATGGCCTGCAAAAATAGGTTTTTACCACAAACAATGTACAGGCAATACAGCAAAAGTGCCGCGCATTGCGGGAAAATCCATTCACGGGAAGTTTCGTCAATAGCCTATTTTTGCAAAACCCATGAGCGATACCTCTCGTTTTTTCACGGTTGACATTCACACCCACATCATTCCGGAGCATTTACCCGACTGGAAAGCAAAATTCGGTTATGGTGAATTCATCAGCCTGCAGCACCACAAGCCCTGCTGCGCCCGCATGATTATGGATGGAGAGCTTTTCAGGGAAATAGAAAGCAACAACTGGGATCCTGCACAGCGAATTCACGAATGCGATGCGCACGCCCATCCCGTGGATGTGCAGGTGCTAAGCACCGTGCCGGTAATGTTCAGTTACTGGGCAGAACCCAAAGACACCCTGGAAATTGCAAAATTTCTCAATGATCATATTGCCGGTATTGTAGAGCGGTACCCAAAACGGTTTGTGGGATTGGGCACTTTGCCCATGCAGCACGCAGAAATGGCCATTCAGGAATTGGAGCGATGTAAAGCCATTGGCCTGAAAGGCATTCAGATTGGCTCACACATCAACCACTGGAACCTTAACCAGCCGGAACTTTTCCCCATTTTCGAGGCCATGCAGGATCTCGATATGGCCCTGTTCGTGCACCCCTGGTGGTGGATGGCCAAAACCAAAATGCCCAAATACTGGCTTCCCTGGCTGGTAGGCATGCCTGCCGAAACGGCACTGGCCATGAGCTGTATGATTTTCGGCGGCATATTTGAGAGATTGCCCAAATTGCGGGTGGCCTTTGCGCATGGCGGTGGTGCATTTCCCGGAACCTTCGGACGCATACAGCATGGCTGGCGCTGCCGTCCCGACTTAGTGGCGGTTGACAATCCGCATGATCCGGCCAAATACCTGGGGCAATTTTGGGTAGACAGCCTCACCCACGATGCCCGCATGCTGGAATATCTGATGGAGCTGATGGGGCCGCACCGCATTTGCATGGGAACGGATTATCCTTATCCGCTGGGTGAAGACATTCCCGGCGAACTGATTCGCTCGCTGAACATACCCGATGCGACCAAGCAAATTATGCTGGGCGACAGTGCCATGGAGTGGCTGGGCCTGGACAAAAAACTGTTTTTATAATGCTGAGGCACTGGTTACTGCTCGGTGCCATTCTCTTAGGATTTTTCTTCCTTTTTGTTCCCTTCGTTTTATGGGTATTGGATAAATTGTTTAGCAGGATACTGGAACAGCGGCTATTTGCAGTAAAATGGCGTTGGGGCGGCGTAGCCGTTTCGTTGCTTTTGTGGCTGGTATGGTGGGTGGTTTAATGCTCATTCAAAAACGCATCCACTTCCCTGAAGACCAGTTCCGGTTCAAATCCTTTTCCAATTAGAAATTGTTTTAATTTTCCTGCCTTTTTCCAGGGATCTGTCTCTTTCATTAATCTGGATTTTTTCTCAATATTAAATCGCAATTCACCGATATAATGATCGGGGTCTATTTCTTTTAAAACCTTCTGTATTAGTCCTTCAGTAATCCCTTTATTTTTTAAAGCCATCGTAATTTTACGATTACCCCATTTTTTAATTTTCAATTTACCTTTGGCAAAAGCATACGCAAATCGCTCTTCATTGATGAAGTTATCACGCACCAGATCCACCAGAATTTCGTTGGTTTCAGCAACGGTTAATCCCATCCCCATGAGCTTGTTTTTCACTTCCAGCTGGCTGCGCTCCTGATATGCACAGTATTTTTCAGCCTTTAGCCTAGCCTGCTGTAAAGTAGGGCGTGTTTTGGGGCGTTGCATCATTGTCAGATTAGCGGGCAAATTAAGGCTTTGTATTTTTCATGTCAAAGTCAAACATGTTTTAAAGGGAAACTACAGGCAATTGCCATTTGTATTTAACACCTAAAACCCTAATCAACAACACAGCCAGAATACCCACCATCGTTCCAACAGGTAAAGGTAAATGTATATATTCGAGCAGCAGAAAAAGTGCGCCGCCGGCCAAAGCCGCTGTAGCAACCAACTCCTTGCGCAGGATTATTGGTACTTCATTGCAAATCACATCTCGAAGTAATCCACCGATAACAACGCTAAGAACACCAAACAATAGTGCCAGCAAAGGATTCAGACCATTATCAAGGCAAAGCCTAATACCTGATACTGTAAAAAATCCGATGCCAAGACTATCAATGACAAAGATAAAATTCCGAATAGCAGACAGCCTGTGCCTGAAAAGAAGTGCGACGACAACGCCGGCCAATACAGCAATTATGTAGCGAGGATCTTCGACCCATGCCAGCGGATAATGTCCAATCAGCAAATCACGAACTGTCCCGCCCCCGAGCGCACCTACACATGCCACGAATGTCACTCCAAACAGATCAAGCCGTGAACGCGCGCCAATCATAGTGCCGCTGATGCCAAAGAAAAAAACTCCGACAAGATGAATAATGGTACTATACTGCATTTTTAGTCAAATATTTAAAGCACAAAACCCGACACTGTGGCCGGGTTTTGTGAAGGTGTTTAACAAATGTGTGCTACCCCTTGCCTCCGGCCATACCAGTTACATCCATACATGCGCGTTTGCACATGGTAATAGCATGCTTTTGGTGCCTGAGGCCGCATTGGGTAAACATGGTTGCAAAATTAATTAAAAACAACACATCTTTTATTAAATAATAATTAAGCCGATTTAAGCGTAAAAACACTAATCTCCGGAAAAACCCCAATTCTTCCGGGGTAGCCCAGGTAACCAAAGCCGCGATTTACATAAAGATGCTGATCCTTTTCCGTGTACAAATCCAGCCACTCTTTATACAACAGCTTTACCGGGCTCCATCTGTAAAAACGGGTATCTACCCCAAATTGCATACCGTGGGTATGGCCACTGAAAGTAACCGCTATTTCGGGTTGTTGGCCTAGTACCTGCTCGCGCCAGTGGCTGGGATCGTGGCTGAGAAGCAACTTAGTTATCCCTTCTGAACCTTTTAGCGCTTCATCAAGTTTGCCATATTTTGGAAAACGTCCTTTATTGCTCCAGTTCTCAACACCCACAATGCTCAGCTTCTGGCCCTCTTTTTCAATTACCCTGTTTTCATTCAAAAGCAGGTCCCAACCCATCTCCTTGTGGTGCCTGAAAAGCTTATCCATATTGCGCTGCTGCATGGGCGTTCGGTAATAGCCTTTCTCTTTCTGATCCAGCTTTGCCTGCAAGGGATCGTAATCCGGCCATGGCACGTAGTCACCATAATCGTGGTTGCCCAAAATGCTGAATTTTCCCATAGGGGCCTTAATTTGGCCAAACAACTCCACCCAGGGCTCAATTTCCTCGGCTTTGTCATTCACCAGATCTCCGGTAAAGAAAAACACATCCGGCTTTTCAGCCAAAACCATATCCACACCGCGTTTCACGGCATCATAGCTCCAGAAACTACCGCTGTGAATATCGCTGAGCTGTACAATTTTAACCCCGTTGAATGCTGCCGGTAAACCCTTAATGCTCAGGGTTTTTCTTCGTACCACATAATTATGAGCACCTTTGGCAATGCCCCAGATGCTTCCGCCAATAAAGGCCGAACCCAGTCCCAGGCCCATCCAGCTTAAGAATTTATATCTTGTGATACCACCTTCTGCAACAACGTCTTCCGTCTTTTCGGCATAGCGGCTGTAAAGCCAGCGAAACAGACGCGAAACATCATCGATTAACAGAAAAACACACCAAAAGAGTTTGGCAAAAAATACGGCAAACATCACACTGCTGATGATGCGCAGGGTGGTTTGTGAAACCTCAAACAAACCCATCCTCAGGAACATGAAAAAGAAAAAGCCTGCTGCAGTCCAGCCCCAGTAACTCCACTTCAGTATGCTTTTCGATTTGGTAGACCAGCCTGTTGTGAGCAATTTAACCCCTTGCCAGGCATACAAATCAATAAAAATGATGATAGAAGCAATGATGAAGAAACCGATGAGTGCGCTTTTAAACATGTAGGCTTGCGAAATAACTACACAAACAACCTTACACCGTTATATGTTCGTTGAAACGTAGGAAATTACAGATTTACCGCACTTTTCCCTGAAAGGAAAAAACCGTAATTTTACCGCCTATGTTCACATTGCGCTTTCTGCTATCCGGTGTTTTGTTCACCGCCCTTAATCTTCTGGCACAGAATGCCCCTGATTCCGCACAATTGTCTGCATTCCGCTTTCGCAATATTGGTCCGGCGGGTATGAGCGGCCGCATTACTTCGATTGCCGTTGTAAACAAACAACCCAATATTATATACGCCGGGGCTGCCAGCGGTGGTATCTGGAAAAGCGATAATGGCGGCACTGCGTGGAAACCTATTTTTGACAAAGCCGATGTGGGAAGTATCGGCGCCCTTGCCGTTCAACAGAGTAATCCTGCCGTGGTGTGGGCCGGCACGGGTGAAGGCAATCCGCGCAACAGCCACAACAGCGGCAAAGGCATCTATAAAAGTATCGATGCCGGTAAAACCTGGTCCTTCGCAGGTCTTGCTGCCACCAAAACCATTCACCGTATTATCATAGATCCCGCCAACCCGGATGTGGTTTATGTGGCCGCCATGGGAAGCATCTGGGGACCCAATGAAGAACGTGGTGTATACAAAACCACCGATGGCGGTAAAACCTGGAATCGCATGCTGTTTACCAATAACCTGAGCGGATGTGCGGAACTGGTGATGGATCCGTCCAACCCAAATAAATTGTTTGCCGCCATGTGGGAATACCGCCGTAAACCTTACCATTTCAACAGCGGAGGCCCCGGCAGCGGATTGTACATGACCATAGACGGAGGCAAAAACTGGCAAAAACTGGGCAGCAAAGACGGTTTACCCGAAGGTACTTTGGGGCGCATAGGCATTGGCATTTCTGCGAGCAAACCCGATCGCGTTTACGCCATTGTGGAAAGCAAAACCCTGGATTTTTACGGCAGTCTGGATGGAGGATACACATGGAACAAAGTGAGCAGCCAGGAAAATATGGGCAACCGTCCTTTCTATTATAACGAAATTTATGTGGATCCCAAAAACGAAAACCGCATTTACAGCCTCTGGAGTCAGGTGGCGCGGAGTGAAGACGGTGGCCGTACCTGGCAGATTCTGGCAGACTGGGGCGATATTCATCCCGATCACCACGCCTTTTATATCCATCCCGACAACCCTGAAATGCTCATCAACGGAAATGATGGTGGACTCAACATCAGCTATGACGGTGGTGAACACTGGCGCTTTGCCGAGAATATTCCGGTTGGGCAATTTTATCATGTGAATGTAGATGAAGATATTCCCTACCACGTATACGGCGGCCTTCAGGACAACGGCAGCTGGCGTGGCCCGGGCTTCAGCTGGATTTCCGGCGGTATTCGAAACAGCGACTGGCAGGAACTGCTATTCGGCGACGGCTTCGATGTGGTTCCCATTCCCGGTGAAAGTCATACCGGTTATGCCATGTGGCAGGGCGGCAATGTTGCGTTATACGATTTAAATAGCGGCAGAACCCAAAACATTAAACCCGAGCATCCTGCGGGCCTGTACCTACGTTATAACTGGAATGCCGGTATCGCCATTCATCCCAAAAATGTAAACGGGGTATATTACGGCAGTCAGTTTTTACACAAAAGCCTGGATCGCGGCCGCTCCTGGAGCATTATCTCCCCGGATCTGACGACCAACGATACCTCCAAAATGCACCAGGCAAAAAGCGGAGGTTTAACCATAGATGCCACCAATGCCGAAAACCACTGCACCATCATTGCCATAGCGCCCGCCGAGAGTGATACTTCCGTAATCTGGGTGGGAACTGACGACGGCAATTTGCAGCTCACCCGCGATGCCGGAAAAACGTGGAACAACCTGTCGGCCAAAATACCCGGATTGCCCAAGGCATGCTGGATTCCCTATATTTATGTCAATCCGAAAAACGCGGGTGAAGTCTGGGTGGTAGCCAACAATTACCGCAACAACGATTTCACGCCCTACCTTTTTGTAACCAAAGACTTCGGGAAAACCTGGACACGCCTCCTCACAGCCTCAAAGGTAAGCGGGCATTGCCTCAGCGTATTGCCGTTGCCCGGATTTGAACAAACCGTTTTTCTGGGTACTGACCACGGTTTATGGATCAGCTTCAACGAAGGCAAAGACTGGCGCCGCTATCCCGGCTTCCCTGCCACACCTGCACAGGATATCAAATACCAGAAAACCGAAGGCGACCTGGTGGTAGGCACTTTTGGCCGTGGCATATGGATTCTGGACGATGTCACAGCACTGGGCAAACTAACCCAAACTGGTGTTGGCACAAAAAATCTGGCCATCATCAATGCTACCCACGGCTATCTGGCCAATTATATACAGCCCGCCGGTGTGCGGTTTGGAGCTGATGCCTCCTTTGAGGCCGAAAACAAACCTTATGGCAGTTACATTACCTACTATTGCAGTGGCACCAAAAATACCAAAACCGGAAAGTGGGAGAAAACCAAGATTACCGGAAAAGTATATGATGCCGGCAACAAGCTTATCCGCACACACAAATTCAGAATAGACAGCGCAGGGCTTTACCGCATAACCTGGCGCATGATTGCCGACGGTTTCCGATACCCAAGCCACAGAACTCCCGAAGAAGATGCTACCTTGCCCGAGGGCATGCGTGTAGCGCCGGGCAAATACAAGCTGGTAATGAGCACCGGCAAAGGCTCCGACAGCACCTGGGTAGAGGTAAAAGAAACCTGGCAGGAAAAGTATGATGCTGGTGCCGAACAGGTTCGCAAAGCCATGATGGACAGGCTGAAAGCCACCACTGAAAAGGCGTATTTGGCATTTGAGGGATTGAAGGAAGCAGAAAAAACCCTGGATGTGGTACTTAAAACCAGCTATGAGGGTGACAGCACTATCATCCGCTTAAAAAAACTCGTTGAACCCATCCGAGATTCCATTGCAATGCTCAAGGATTTATTTATGCTGCGCGAAGATTTCAGGGGATATGAAGATGTTTCGGTGCGGCTGAACGATAGATTGGGAGCGGCTGCAGGCAGCATCAGCAGTGCAAGGTTCCCCGGTGGCAATGCCGAAACCGCATTAAAAACAGCAGAGATGGAAACAGCGCGCATTACCGCAAGGGTAAATGCCTTTTTTGCCAAAGAATGGATTGCATTCAGGGTAACTGCCGAGGAAGCAAAACCTGTCATCTTTAAAAATCTCGGCGGTTATTGATTGCGGCTGCGCATTAAAGTTCAGCCCGTTTCTTTTTCAGCACTTCCAGCTCGTCACGCAGACGGGCGGCCTCCATGTATTCCATTTCTTTGGCGGCGCGAAGCATGTCTTTTTCGGTTCTGGCGATGGCTTTATCCAACGCATTCTTGTCCATATACTGCACCACAGGATCTGCCGCCAGGCCCATGCGATCTTCCTCTTCATAGGACTGCAGCACATCGCCTTTTTTGGCATCGGCTACCGAGGTTTGTTTTAAAATCTCTTCGCGGGTTTTGCGCACCGTTTTTGGCGTAATGCCATACTCTTCATTGTAAGCCATCTGCTTGGCCCGTCTGCGGTTGGTTTCGTCAATGGTTTTTTGCATGCTCTGTGTCATTACATCGGCATACATAATTACCTTACCGCGGTCGTTTCGGGCCGCACGTCCTATGGTTTGAACCAGGCTGGTTTCGCTGCGCAGAAACCCTTCCTTATCGGCATCCAGAATGGCCACCAGACTTACTTCGGGCAAATCCAGTCCTTCGCGAAGCAAGTTCACGCCCACCAGTACATCAATGCTGCCAAGTCTTAAGTTGCGCAGTATTTCCACCCTGTCCAGGGTTTTCACCTCGCTGTGTATATAGGAAACTTTGATGCCCAGTCGCTGCAAATATTTGGTCAATTCTTCTGCCATGCGCTTGGTAAGGGTGGTTACCAGCACGCGGTCGCCCATTTTGATGCGCTCGTCAATTTCCTCCATCAGATCATCTACCTGGTTGCCGCAGGGGCGTATCTCGATGACGGGATCCAACAGGCCGGTGGGACGAATAAGCTGCTCCACCACTACGCCTTCGCTCTCGCGGATTTCAAAGTCGGAGGGGGTGGCACTCACATACACGGTTTGGTTGATGATGCGCTGAAATTCCTCAAACTGCAGCGGTCGATTGTCCATGGCAGCGGGCAGGCGGAATCCGTAGTCTACCAAATTGATTTTCCGGGCCCTGTCTCCGGCATACATGGCGCGCAACTGGGGTAGGGTTACATGGCTTTCATCCACCACCAGTAAAAAATCCTTGGGAAAATAGTCCAGCAGGCAAAAAGGCCTGTCGCCGGGCTGTCGCCGGTCAAAATAACGGCTATAGTTTTCTATGCCGCTGCAATAGCCCAGTTCGCGAATCATTTCCAGGTCGAAGTTCACCCGTTCTTCCAGCCTTTTGGCTTCCAGAAAGCGCTGTTGCTGTTTGAAAAACTCCAGTTGCAGCACCAGGTCGTCCTGAATCTGGTATATAATGCTCTGCAGGCGGTCACGGGGCGAAACATAAATCTGAGCCGGATAAATGGCAATGTCTTCCAGAGATTCAATTTTCTGTCCGCTTTGCGGATCAAAACTGTACAATTCTTCAATTTCGTTGCCGAAAAAGGAAATGCGGTAGGCAAAATCGTTGTAGGCGAGATGCACGTCCACGGTATCGCCCTTCACGCGGAAGGTTCCGCGTTTAAATTCGGCCGCGGTGCGGCTGTAAAGGCTTTCTACCAGTTTAAACAAAAGCGTATTTCGGGTTATTGACTGCCCTTTGGATAAGCGGATGATGGTGTTTTCATAATCCGAAGGATTGCCCGCACCGTAAATGCAGCTCACACTAGCCACTACGATGACGTCGCGCCTTCCGGAAAGCAGGCTACTCACGGTTTTTAGGCGCAGCTTTTCGATTTCATCATTGATGTTCAGGTCTTTTTCAATGTATGTATTGCTGGTGGGTATGTAGGCTTCGGGCTGATAGTAATCGTAATAACTGACGAAATATTCCACAGCATTTTCGGGGAAAAACTGGCTGAATTCCCCGTACAGCTGGGCTACCAGGGTTTTGTTGTGGCTGAGCACCAGCACCGGCCGCTGGGTTTGTTCGATGACATTGGCAATGGTGAAGGTTTTTCCGGAACCCGTTACACCAAGAAGTGTTTGCGCCGGTATGCCTTCATTCACCCCCTGCACCAGCTGCCTGATAGCCTCCGGCTGATCCCCAGTAGGTATAAATGGTGCATGAAGTTTGAATGTAGGCATGTTCGGCAAAGTTAACACCAAGTTAATGCCGAATGTTGATAGCAATTAGTCCATATTTAATATATTTGTTAATATATGCACGCTGATATTCAAAGATTGTTTCTGACGCTGGAGCCCTCATTAATTGAAGAAATCAGAAATTTAGGCAGCATACGCAAGGTTAAATCCGAAGATATACTTGTCAAAACCGGACGCCTCATGCCCAACACCCAGCTGGTTGCCGATGATTTGGTAAAAGTATACCGTTGATATTACTCTGTCCTTTTTGGCGCCAAAAAAATCACCAAAAAGGCTGTCACGATTTAAGGCGCCTAGACCTTCCCAGGCTATCCCTTACCTCTAGCTGATTTGCCCAGCATGCCATTAAGCTCGTTACGTTTACAGTTCCGACAAGTTATAGGTTTGCCCCTTTTGGGGAATAATCGCCCTGCAAAAATCAATGTCCGCCGCCATCAGTTCCATCTGACGGGCATCGCCGTGCACCAGAAAAATCCCGCGGGTATTTTTACCCGAACTGGCTCTTAAATATTTCAGCAATCCCGCATGATCCGGGTGCGCACTAAATGCATCTGTCCTCCTGATATCAGCGTGCACGGGCCTTTGCTTGTAGTTGATCTCCACAAAGTTTTGCCCCTGCAGCAAACGATGGCC
>CANHQZ010000053.1 GCA_947463125.1 Flavobacteriales bacterium
AGACGAGGCTCGAACCCGCGACCTACAGCTTGGAAGGCTGTCGCTCTACCAACTGAGCTACTCCCGCATAGCATTTAAAGGTTTTTAGTGGGGAAAGAAGGATTCGAACCTCCGAAGTCGTAAGACAGCAGATTTACAGTCTGCCCCATTTGGCCACTCTGGTATTTCCCCTGAGTCTTGCCTTTAAATGCTTTGAGCCACCTGTCGGGATCGAACCAACGACCTACTGATTACAAGTCAGTTGCTCTACCAGCTGAGCTAAGGTGGCATGTTAAAGAACGCGGCTCCATGTACACGGGCCGTAAAAAGGACTGCAAAAATAGTCCTTTTTTTTGAATTCTCAAAACCTTCCCTGCACTTTTTTTATTGTCTCGTTTTTCCCACCTCTGCGTCAACTTTTTTCTTCCCGGCCCGGCACATTCAATTTCATCCCTAACTTTGCAGTTTACATGAAACGAATAGGAATTCTTATTTCTGCCATCGCGGCCCTTATCATTGTTTTTATCCTCTTCAAAAAAAACATCAATCAAACACATTCTTTTGATCCCAATGCATTCCGGCTGGGCAGCCCAGATAAGATTAACAAGATTCTGCTTTCACCCAACAACCCTAAACTCAGCTACATAATATTATATAAGGAGAAAGATAAATGGTTTGTCAAGAATGATAAACTCACCGAACCCGCCGACACCCACAGCATTCGTGAGCTTTTATACTGGGTTTTGAAAAAGGCGCAGGTAAAGTCCCCGGTTTCCGATGCAGAAAAAGAACCGGTAACCCGCGAAATTGCGCTGAATGGCGTAAAGGCCGTATTTTATGATGGCAGTTCTGAAATATCAGCATTCTATGCCGGAAACCCAACACCCAACCAGGAGGCTACCTATATGTATCATCCCGACATGGAAAGACCCTGCATCGTTGAAATCTCAGGATTTAAAGGATACCTAACGCCTTACTTCACCCTGGATTTCGATGCCTGGCGCTCACCGGTTATTCTGGACGTGCCCTCAGAGCAGATACAAAAAGTGGACATTTCCTGGCCGGAAGACCCTCAGAAAAGTTTCAGCATCAGCAGGGAAAACAACTCTGCTGTATTGAGAGACGTTAACGGAAAAATTGTAGCAGCTGCCAACAGCACGAGACTGCTTTCATTTATGGAACGGTTCCAGAATATTTCCCGCGAATACGGAGAAACCGCCGGTATCAACCGCAAGTCGGCCCTTCGAGACAGTATCATTCAAAACGGACATTTTTTCGGGATTTCCATTACCGACGTAAACGGGAAAAGGCAGGGCCTTAGAATGTACAGAATGAAAACCGGTCCCGAAACCTATGCTCCCGACCGCCGCGATGGCAGTGTGCCCAATTTTGAAACCGACACCTATTGGGTGCAGATTGAAGGCAAAAAAGAACTTTGGGTCATTCAGGGGGCTATCATGAACAGCCGCATGAAAACCCTTAGCGATGTTGCTCCCGTAAAATAATCAGTCCTCTTCCTTTTGAAAATTTCCATCGCCGTCATAGGAGCCATTATTGGCCTGATCTCCGGGGGACCGTTTGGAGCGGTCTTTGGTTTTCTGATTGGCATGTACATTGAATATGCCGGAAGTGAAAGTTCCGCGCAGACATCACAACAAACATACAGAGAGTCACCTCCCACTGATTTCACCCGCCACATGCTGGTGCTGATTGCAGCGATCATGAATGCGGATGGCTCTGCCATGCGAAGCGAACTGGATTTGGTGAAGCGCATGCTGGTGAGAACTTATGGCGAACAGCGCGCGGCCCATCTCCTGCTGATCTTACGGGAAATGCTGAAAGAAAAGCAGGACGTAACATTTGTTTGCAGGCAGATACGCAACGAAATGGCCTACAGCCAGCGCCTGGAACTGCTGCATGTGCTGTTTCGCATTTCACGGGCAGATTCAGAAATTAATCCCTCCGAACTGCAGTTGCTTCAGCATATTGGCACACAAATGGGCATTACCACCCCCGATTTCCTTTCATTGCGTGCCATGTTTGTAACCTCGCCCGATTCCGACTATAAGATCCTGGATGTCAATCCAGATGCCGGAGAAGACGAAGTAAAAAAATCCTACCGCAAAATGGCCATGCGTTTTCATCCTGACCGACTGCTCGGATTAACAGACCTGGAGAAAAAAGCTGCTGAAGAGAAGTTTCTGTCGGTGCAAAAGGCTTACGAAAACATCAAAAGAAAGCGGGGCTGGACATGAAAGTTCACGTAGCGCTGTTTTTCGTTTCCCTTCTCTACGCTATTTTATTTTCGTGGGCCGGTGAAATCATGCCTGCCTATATCAGTGCGGAAGGTTTTGTATGGTTGCGCATTCTCACCGCATTCAGCCTTTTTAGCCTATGTTCTCTGTTCATAACCGACAAGCCCATAGACTGGAAAAATGACTGGAAACGATTTGCTGTTTGTGCTTTTTTTGGCACCGCTGCAAACATGTTTATGTTTTTCAAAGGCCTGAGCATGACCAAACCCATCAATGGCGCCGTTTTAATGCTGGTTACCCCCTTATTTGTGGCCATAATTGAACACGGCATTCAAAAAAAGAGGCCTTCCCTCAGTATGACTGCCGGTATCAGCATGGGGGCGCTTGGCGCTTTTCTGCTCATGTGGGGTAAAGGCGCACATTTCAGCAGCCAAACCCTTGAAGGTGATATTTGGGTTTCTGTAAACGCACTGTTTTATGCCGTTTATCTTGTTTTGGCAAAAAGACTGGCAAATAAGTATCATGCCATCACCGTCAACAAGGTCATGTTTGGAATGGGCCTGCTGTACATTGCCCCTTTGGGTGCTATTCCGCTGCTAAACACCACATTTTCAGCCATCCCGGGCGATATATGGCTTAAAATCGGTTACATTTTGTTTTTCACCAGTTTTCTGGTATACCTGCTAAACATGTACGGAATTAAACATGCTTCGGGTTCGCTGGTCGGCATTTACATCTACCTTCAACCTCTGCTTGCTACCCTGATTGCGGTATTACTGGGAAGGGATGAACTGACGCCGGAAAAAGCCATGTATGCATTCATGATTATCATGGGTGTATGGATGGTGAGCGGAAAACACAACCTAAAAATGAGGCTGCGGGCAAAGAAGGATTCACTTTAAAACACCTTTTATTATATTTGCAGTTCAATTAACCACAAAATATGCGCACCGCGGAAGCCAATACGATCCTTGAAAAAATTCAGAAACAGGTAGAAAAGAACGGGATTCAGCCCGATAAACTCATTCCTCTTCTTCAGCAAGCCAGAGAATATGCACTCAAGGAAGAAGACCCCTTGCTTACCCGTGCACTGCGCCTTTGCTGGCAGCACCTGGAGGCCAATGAAGGATTCGAACTCAACTACCTTGAAGATGGTGAAAGCACCGAAGAAAATTTCACGTATCTGATTTCACTGGCCATCAAATCGGAAAACACGTACAACCGGGATGAAATCCGGGAGATGACCAATATGCTGCAGGCTACAGCCTAATGAGGATATTGCGCAGGCATATCGCTCTTCTTTTCATCTTTTGCACACTTATTGTGCAAACCCCCAGGTCATGGCTGCACGATTGCCATGATACTGAATTCAGTACATTCAGCCATGCAGGTTCTTCGGTGGAAGAAGATTGTGACATTTGTGATCAGCCTGTCTTGCTGAGTGATGACAACACCGCCCCTGAAATCTGTTTTTTCGGTAGTTTCAGTTATGTTTCCTTTCCCGACTGCAACACGTCTGTTCCCTTTATCTTTAATGGCCTCACTCAGAACAAGGCCCCGCCTGTAATGCCCTGTTAATCTGCAAACAGGGCGCTGATACTTCGCCTCCGACAAGTATCAACACAGGAAAACAATGAAACATATCACGCTGGGATTTTTAATCCTGCTTGCTTTTGGGCCTTTGCTGGCACAAAAAAAATGCAATGCAGTGGTTCGGGGACAGATACTGAATGTTGACGACAGCCTTCCTGTGCCCTTTTCGGAAGTCTTTGTAGAGACAGGGCATCTGCACGCGCAGAGCAATACAGAAGGCCATTTCACACTGACCGGAATTTGTGCAGGTAGGCATTTAATTGAAGTGGACAAACAAGGATTTCAGCACCGGCATAAGGAATTACTGCTTTACGGTGATACAAATATCATCATATACATGGTGCCGATAAACGGATGGACTGACACAATCACTATCCATGCCAGAAAAGAAAAATCAGCAGCAATGGCGCTCTCCGGACAGAATATCATGGAGCAAAACGACCGTGATCTAAGTCAAATCAGTGCTTCATTACCGGGCATTCAACTGTTGCAGGGTGGCCGAAATCAGAGTAAACCTGTTGCGCATGGCATGTTTGGACTCCGGTTTCCCATTATTAGCCAGCAGTTCAGGCTGGAAGGTCAGTCGTGGGGGAATGACCATAATCCTGAAGCCGACGCCCGGGGTTTTGATGAAGTGGAATGGGTAAAGGATGCATCCTTGCTCAAATTTGGGCACGATGGTATTGGCGGAGCGCTGAGACTGCACCGTAATCCTTCTGCCCATGACGGTGAACAAAATCTTGATCAGGTTATGTCCTATAACAGCAATGGCCATCAGGCAGGTTATGCAGCCCGTTTTATTCAGAAGGCAGACAGCACTTCACCGGTTTTATATGCAAATGCTGCGCTCAGAAAATCAGGCAATTACCGGACCCCTGATGTTTGGCTTGAAAACACTGCTTTGTCTGAAATATCGCTTTCCGGAGGCTATGCGAAAATGCACAATGGAAGAGAAACCAGGCTGGATGGAGAATTTTACCGTTTTGAAAGCGGCATATTCCGCGGAACCCGCACCGGCAATGTGGAGGATCTTCTCACAGCCATCAGCCGCAGTGTGCCGGTAACCGATAATCAATTTTCCTACAGTATAGACCAACCCAGACAGGTTGCAGCACATGCTACAGTTCAGGCCTCAAGCATTACCTATACTTCCCACGGAAGAAAAGAATGGCACTATGCCCTTCAATACGACCAGCGAAGGGAATTTGATTTCCACCGCAACAGCACAAACCGTTTTCCGCAGCTGGACCTGATTCTTTTATCGCCATCGGTCATCTTCAGACAGTTGCGAAAAACAAATGCCACAACACACTGGGAATGGGGAAATCAATCCACCGGTTACCTGCACCGTTTTGGCGGTTTTTACTTTCTGCCAGATTTTCAGGGCTGGAGCAATGGAACCTACGGAATGTTGCACAAGCATAGCGAAAAGGTTGCCCATACCTTTAGCCTGAGATTGGATGAAAAACAAATTTCAGCCCGTGAGCGGGTAAACGGAACATGGCAACAACAGTCGCGCTTTTTCATCAACTACAGCGCGGCATACACCGGTGTACTTCAATCCGGAAAACACCTGTTTCAATGGCATGTATCCCGCATGTGGCGTGCGCCCTGGGTAAATGAACTGTACTCATCAGGGGTGCACCATGGTGCCGCCTCTTTTGAACAGGGAAACCGCAACCTGAAAACTGAAAAAAGCTACAGAGCCGAACTGGAATGGGAATACAACCACAACAAGCAAATAACAGCCTATCTGTCGCCATTCTTCAATTACATGCCCGGATTTATCAACCTGACACCCATGACTGAGCCCGTTCTGACAGTGCGCGGCGCTTTTCCCGGTTTTGAATACCTGCAGGGCAATGCCATTTTTACCGGTGGCGATGCCCAGATTAACCTAACGCTTGCAAAAAACCTGGAAATCCAGACCGGTATGCAGTATGTATACGCCAGGTATACCCAATCGGCGCGGTATCCTGCATTTGTGCCCCCGTTCAGGAGCCAAAATACGCTTACCTGGAAACGCCGGAAAATGCTGTTTCAGCTTCAGCATGAATTTGCAGCCAGACAGCATTTGTATATAGCCGGCAGCGATTTTTTGCCGCCGCCTCCGGCCTATCATTTATGGCACATAAAACTAAAATCGTTACAAGAAAAACAAAATGGCTGGCAATGGAACCTGGAAGTGAATAACCTGCTGAACCAACAATACCGAAGCTACATGGACCGTTTCCGGTACTTTATGGATATGCCCGGGCGCAATATCCGCTTAGTTGTAATCAAACCACTGCATCACCACCACAAAAAACACCTTTAACCAAAACATATTGAACCATGAAAAAAACAAATTTCATCATTGCAATTGCGGCTGCATCAGCTGCTCTTCTGAATCTCTCATCCTGCCACAAGCACGACGAAGGCGAACTCATTACAACAGTGAAGCTGACACTTACGCCACTTACAGGCGGATCGGCCAAAACATTTGTGTGGAGTGACCCTGACGGCATTGGTGGCAATTCACCGAAACAAACAGAC
This sequence comes from Flavobacteriales bacterium, assembly GCA_947463125.1. Taxonomy (GTDB): domain Bacteria; phylum Bacteroidota; class Bacteroidia; order NS11-12g; family UBA955; genus RGEC01. Next base: position 6,363 of record CANHQZ010000053.1, read on the forward strand.
ACCATTGTGTGCGACAGCGGTTTTAATTACACCGGAGATCTTCAATTTTTCAACGGAGACAAAGACATTACCTCTGAGGTTAAAAATGAAGGGGATGAGCATTTTGTATGCTATACCGGTCCTACCTCCGATGTGCTGGAAATTATTTACAAAGACAGCGATGGGAAGTACCCGATAGGTCTCTCAACCGAGTGGAAGGCAAAAAGGAAATCGGAGGGACTAATCAGAATCGCCCTCAAACACCAGACAAAGAAGAAGGATGGAACATGTAATCCCGGAGAGACCGACGTAGATGTAACATTCCCAATATTTCTTAAGTAAGCCATTATTTATTGCAGGCATATTGAAGTAATGATGGCACGAATGCTATAATTTTGCAGACTATGTCGTCAGAAACAGCAAATCTAAAAAGCACCGCACTCTCAGACCTTCACATTTCACTGGGAGCCAAAATGGTGCCATTTGCGGGCTTCAATATGCCTGTTTTATATACCAATCTTATTCAGGAACACCATACCGTAAGAAATGATGTAGGCGTTTTTGACGTGAGCCACATGGGCGAATTCTTTGTGGAAGGCCCGAAAGCATACGACCTGGTAGAATACGTTACCAGCAATGATGTATCAACCCTTACTGACGGCCGCGTGCAATATTCCTGCATGCCCAACGAAACAGGCGGTATTGTGGATGATTTGCTGGTTTACCGTGTGAACGCTGAAAAGTACCTGCTGGTAGTGAATGCAGGTAATATTGACAAGGATTTCGCCTGGATTTCAAAACACAACGAGAAATTTGGCGCTACCCTCAGCAACCACAGCGATACCTACAGCCTGCTTGCGGTTCAGGGTCCTAAAGCCACAGCGACATTACAAAAACTCACTGCTGTAAACCTTTCAGACATTCCGTACTACCATTTTACCATTGGAGAAATGGCCGGACTGAAGGACGTAATCATCAGCAATACAGGCTACACCGGTGCAGGCGGTTTCGAAATCTATGTAAAAAACGCAGATGCCAGAACCATGTGGGATGCCATTTTCGCTGCAGGTGCCGACGCCGGTATCAAGCCCATCGGGCTGGGCGCCAGGGATACGCTTCGCCTGGAAAAAGGATTTTGTCTGTACGGAAATGATATCGATGACACAACATCTCCCATTGAAGCAGGACTGGGCTGGATTACCAAATTCAACCAACCGTTTGTAAACAGCGACTATCATCTGCAGATAAAAGAAAATAAACCTACTAAAAAACTGGTGGGTTTCAAACTCATTGATAAAGGCATTCCCCGCCAGCATTATCCGGTTTGCGACGAAAACGGCAATCATATTGGCGAAGTAACCAGCGGTACCATGTCGCCAACGCTGAATGAGGCCATCGGCCTTGCCTACGTTCCTTCTGCCCTTTCGGCTGCCGGAAGCACTATCTACATTGAGGTTCGCGGCAAACTGCTGAAAGGCGAAGTTTGCAAACTGCCTTTTGTATAAGCATTTAGTTTTTAAGTAATCTTACGGAAACCACATTCCTGAATGGAATGACCTTTCCGGCGATCTCAAGTGCCTGCTTTTCTTTATCTACACTAAGAATAGGAGAAACCGTCACTATCAGCATGCATTGATTGTCCAGATAACGGATTTCACAGGAGATTTTTTCTTCGCACCACTGCTGCCATAGTTGATATTGCGGAGACGTTTCCATCATTCAAACCGCAGTGCATCTATCGGATTAAGCCGTGCAGCGCGTGTAGCTGGGTAAATTCCGGCTACCAGTCCTACAATCATGCAAATCATGACAGACATGAGCATCCACTTCCAGGGAATGATAAAACCGGTTCCCAGTCCGAAACCCACAAGATTGCCAAGCAAAATACCCAGCACGATTCCACCGAGGCCGCCGAGCTGGCAGATAACTACAGCTTCTGTCAAAAATTGATTTCGGATAACCGAAGAAGAGGCCCCAAGCGCTTTTCTGACGCCAATTTCGCGGGTTCTTTCCGTAACGGATACCAGCATGATGTTCATCAGGCTTACTGCTGCACCGATGAGGGTGATAATGGCTATAATGGTGCCTACCATGGTTACCATTTTCAAATTGTCTATGGCGTCATTGGCAAGGGCGTCGCTCTTGGTTAGGGTAAAATCATCTGGCTTGGAACCGCCAAGTCCGCGCATGCGGCGCATGAGGAGATATGCTTCATCCATGGCCGGATCCAGCTGGTTTATTTGATTCACGGCAACATTGATAAAGTAGTTTTCCTGTCCGTTGTTGAAATCCATGCGGGATCGGCTCACCGGAATAAACACCACCCTATCTCCTCCCGACATACCCAGGCTGGAGCCTTTTTCGGCGAGAATACCGGCCACACGATAGGATTTTCCATTTACCTTAACCACTTCACCAAGTCCGGATTTACCCAGCAACGTTGTGGCAATTTCCTTGCCTACAATTGCCAGTGGCAGAGCCAGTTCCACATCGTTGGATGTAAAGTTCCGTCCCTGTTCCAGCTCATAGCTGGCTGTTTTCAGATAATTTTCATCCACCCCGATAACCCTTACATTGGGGTTGGATTCTTTGTTTTTGAACCGGACTTTGGCGGCCATTTCAGCATTACGGCTAACAGAAACTTCCGAAGGAAAATCAAACGCTTTTTTAAAACCACTGGCCTGGGTCCAGGAAATGGGCTCTGAAATAGCGCTGCCGGGCGCCCCATGTCGCTGAAAACCCTGGTTATTCCGAATATTGAAACTCTGGGAGCCCATACGCGAAAAGGTTTTGGTGATGGCACTATTCATGGCATCAATGGACGTAAGTATGCCTACCAGTGCGGCAATACCAATGGCAATAATCAAACAGGTAATAACGGTTCGAAGCAGGTTTGATCTGACAGCTTCAAGGCCCTGCCGGATATTTTCCGTTATGCGCATCCGAATAAATTAGGGGTTGTCAGGCACTGAAGCTCTGTCCGCAGCCGCAGGTTTCCTTGGCGTTGGGGTTATTGAAGGTAAATCCACGGTTGTTCAGTCCGTTTTCCCAGTCAATAATCATTCCCAGCACATACATAACATGGGCTTTGTTCATCACAACCGAAATTCCTTCCACTTCATATTCGCGGTCGCCCTCTTCTTTTTTGTCAAAGGCAAGCAGATAACTCAACCCTGAGCAGCCACCGCCTTTAACACCAATTCTGAGATAAGATTCTCCATCAGCGGCAAGTTCGCTTTTTAAGCGATGCAATTCTGCTATGGCATTTTCCGTAAACTGAACCGGCGGTGCTTCTACATGAACATTGGTTGTTTCCATAAAGGCTATTATGCAAAGTTAACACATTTTTGGAGGAATCGTTTGCTAGCGTTCATCGATAAAATCGCAATCAATATCTTTATCTTTGCGGTATTCAAGTTATGGATTCCGTTCAAGTATTTGTTGAAATCATAAAATTTGTTCTGCCGGCCATTATGGTCTTCTTCACGGCCTATTTCGTCTTAAAAAACCAGGGTGAAGCCCAGCTTTCGAGACTTAGACTGGAGGTTTTGAAACAAAATCAAAATGTGCTTACGCCCATTAAGCTGCAAGCATATGAGAGAATGACGCTTTTTCTGGAGCGCATCAGCCCCATTCAGCTGCTGCAAACCCACAACCAGCCCGACATGAGTGGCAAGGCGCTCAGACACGTGCTGATTGCCACCATTCAGAACGAATACAATTACAATCTCTCCCAGCAGATATATATGAGCACACAAGCGTGGAACCTGATAAAAGTGGTAAAAGAGCAGGTGATAAAACTCATACAGGAAGCTTCGGCCGGTATGCCGGAGCAGGCTACTGCCAATGACCTGAGCGGTATGATTGTAGAGTATTTAAAAAACCACGGAGAACAGCCCACCGACAAAGCCATACAGTTTATCAAAGCTGAAGTAGAACTGATGTTCGGAAAATAACTACGCATGAAAAAGACAGATTCCGGTATTTCCATAGAAGAAGTATATACACAACCCTCGGGCATGCATGAACTGCCCGGAGAATTCCCTTACACGAGGGGCATCCGAAAAGACATGTACCGCGGACGGCTATGGACTATGCGCCAGTATGCAGGCTTTAGCACCGCAGAAGAAAGCAACAAGCGCTACCATTATTTATTGTCGCAGGGAACCACAGGACTTTCTGTAGCTTTCGACCTGCCTACCCAAATTGGCTATGACAGCGACCATGCCATGAGTGAGGGTGAAGTAGGTAAAGTGGGTGTTGCCATCGATTCGCTTGCAGACATGGAAACGCTGTTCAAGGGTATTACGCTGCAAGATATCACCAGCAGCATGACCATCAATGCGACCGCATCTACCCTGCTGGCCATGTATGTTGCCTTGGCTAAAAAACAGGGCGCCGATCTGAGTAAAATTTCAGGAACCATTCAGAACGACATATTAAAGGAATACGCCGCGCGCGGAACCTATATATATCCCGTCAGGCCCAGCATGCGCATCATCACCGACATTTTTGCATGGTGCAGCAGCGAATTGCCCAAATGGAATACCATTTCCATCAGTGGCTATCATATTCGTGAGGCCGGCAGCACGGCCGTACAGGAACTAGCCTTTACCTTGTCCAATGGTAAAGCGTATGTAAAAGCCGCACTGGATCAGGGTCTTGATATCAATGTTTTTGGAAAGCGACTCTCCTTTTTCTTCAACGCCCACAATAACCTGTTTGAGGAAATAGCCAAGTTTCGCGCAGCCAGAAGAATCTGGGCCGATATGATGAAAGAAATGGGCGCCACTGCACCCGAGGCCATGATGCTTCGCTTCCACACACAGACCGGTGGTTCTACCCTCACTGCTCAGCAACCTGACGTTAATATCGTTCGTGTTACCGTTCAAACCCTGGCCGCTGTTCTGGGAGGAACCCAAAGCCTTCACACCAATGGATTCGATGAGGCACTGGGGTTGCCAACACAGGATGCAGCAAGAATTGCATTGCGCACGCAACAAGTTGTGGCACATGAAAGTGGCCTTACAGATACCGTAGACCCCCTGGGAGGAAGCTATTATATAGAAAGCCTAACCCAGCAGGTAGAATCCGAAGCCCTAAACCTGATTGCCTTGATAGATGATATGGGGGGATCTGTAACCGCCGTAGAGACAGGATGGATGCAGGAAGAAATTGCCAGAAGCAGCTACGTTTATCAAAAAGATATAGATAACGGTAAGAAAATTATAGTCGGGGTAAATGCCTTTCAAGGAGATAAAAATGAAGTAGCACCCCCCATTTTACGCATCGACGACAGCATCCGACAAATGCAGTCTCAAAAATTGCAGCAGTTGAAAAATGAAAGAAACAGCAACCTTGTTTCGGCAGATTTGAATCAACTTGGAGAGGCGGCAAGGGAAGGGAAAAATTTGATGCCATTTATTTTGAATGCTGTTGAAAATTATGCAACCCTGGGCGAGATAGCCGACGTACTTCGACAAGAATTTGGCGAATACAAACAATAGTCGTTGCGCTTTTATTTTACTGCAAAATTTTTTATTAGACAAGCAAAAAAAGTTAGCACATTGTGAATTTTTGTTATTTCTTAGCAGAATAATTCCACGTATATACGAGGAACTGATAATCAACCACTTAATCAACCATAATAGCACTCAATGAAGAAATGACTCCGGGAAAATCTACCACTGAAAATAAGAGCCATGAACTTGCCTGGCTGGAATGTCTGAAAATCATTAAAGACAACGTCAACCCACAGAGCTACAAAACGTGGTTTGAGCCCATCAAGGCAATTAAGTTGCAAAACAAAGTATTAACCATTCAGGTACCCAGCCAATTTTTTTATGAGTGGCTGGAAGAACACTATGTTCAGCTGTTACACAAAACGCTGAAGAAAGTGATTGGCCCTACTGCCAAACTTGAATACAACATCATCATTGAAACTGCGGGTCACGACCAACTGCCCTACACCATTAATCTCCCAACCGGAAACAGCTCTAAGCCAGCCCAAAATGAACTGGGTATGCCTGTGAATCTGGATACGCCGATAAAGAATCCTTTCATCATTCCCGGACTGAAAAAGATGAATATCGACAGCCAGCTGAACCCCCGCTACACGTTTGATAACTTCGTGGAAGGTGAGTGCAACAAACTGGCACGCAATGCAGGTCTGGCCATTGCCAGTAAACCCGGAGGCACTGCATTCAACCCGCTCATGGTATTCGGAGGCTGCGGACTCGGTAAAACCCACCTGGCCCACGCCATCGGCAATTTGATTAAACAGAATCACAAACAAAAAGTGGTAGTGTTTGTGAGTGCTGAAAAATTCATCAACCAGTTTATCGATTCGGCCAAACAAGGCAACAACAACCAGTTCATCAACTTCTATCAGTATCTCGACGTGCTGATTGTGGACGATGTTCAGTTTTTCTCCAAAAAAGAAAGAACCCAGGAAATATTCTTCCAGATATTTAACCACCTGCACCAAAATGGCAAGCAGATCATCCTTACCTGCGACCGTCCGCCTAAAGACCTCAAAAACATGGATGAGCGCCTGCTCAGCCGTTTCAAATGGGGTCTCAGCGCCGATCTCGGCACTCCCGATTTCGAAACCCGTGTGGCCATTTTGGAAAACAAAATGTATCAGGATGGCATCAGCCTGCACCGCGACATCGTGGAATACCTGGCGCACAACATTGACAACAACATCCGTGAACTGGAAGGTGCCCTTATCTCGTTGCTGGCGCAGTCTTCACTCACCCGCAAACAAATTGACCTGAACCTGGCCAAGCAGGTGGTGAAAAACTTCGTAAAAAACAGCACCCGCGAAATCAGCATCGAATACATCCAGAAACTGGTTTGCGATTTCTACAACATTCCTGTGGAAGCGGTAAAATCCAAAACCCGCAAACGCGAGATTGTGCAGGCACGCCAGATTGCCATGTATTTTACCAAAGACCTGACCAAAGCTTCGCTTAAAAATATCGGTATGTTCTTTGGAGGCCGCGACCACAGCACCGTGATTCACGCCTGCCAGACTGTAAACGACCTGATGGAAACCGACAAAAAGTTCCGTCACGACGTAGAAGAAATCGAAAAGCGAATCAAAATCAACACATTCTAACCTTTAAATCCCGCCACGGCGGGATTTTTTATGCAGAATACACATTTTTTATCATCGTTAAAAAATGCCATGAACGGGCTTAAGGCTGCATTTCAAGGACAACGCAACCTTCGTATTCAGGCAACAATTGCTTTGTTTACCATTGCTCTCGGAATTGGATTGAAAATCACCCGCATGGAATGGGCCATCATCTTTACCTGCATCGGACTGGTAATGGGACTTGAGCTGTTAAATTCTGCCATCGAAGTTCTGCTGGATAAAATCCATCCTGAAAAAGACCCTGCCATTGGCAAAGCCAAAGACATTGCTGCCGGAGCAGTTTTACTTGCCTCTATTTGCAGTCTAATTGCGGGTTTCTGGATATTCTACATAAGAATATCAGCTCTTTTTAACTGATACGGAAAGTTCATCCAGCTGCTCCTGATCCAGGGCAGAAGGTGCATCAATCATCACATCGCGGCCTGCGTTGTTTTTAGGGAAAGCAATATAATCGCGGATGGTTTCGCTGCCGCCAAACAAACTGCACAAACGGTCAAAGCCGAAAGCAATACCGCCATGCGGAGGAGCCCCATATTCAAAGGCATCCATAAGGAAACCAAACTGAGCACGCGCCTGTTCGGGGGTGAAACCCAGCAACGCAAACATACGTTCCTGCAAACTGCGGTCGTGAATACGAATACTTCCGCCACCCACTTCCACACCATTGATAACCAAATCGTAGGCATTGGCGCGCACCGCACCGGGATCGGTTTGCATGAGGTGTACGTCTTCGGGCAGCGGACTGGTGAAAGGATGGTGCATGGCATGCCAGCGGCCGCTCTCTTCATCCTGTTCCAGCAGCGGAAAATCAACTACCC
>CANHQZ010000054.1 GCA_947463125.1 Flavobacteriales bacterium
CATTGAGCCGACTTAACAGATGGTAAAAATCAACCCCATTATACGGATGGTTTTCAATAAATTGCACATCCGAAACACCCATAACTTTTCCTGATTTGTCAAACCTGAACATCAGGCTGGGCTGCATAACAAATATGGGAATGGCGCCCATTTTTCGGGTATGCTGCAACAATAAAATTAACCTGTTTTCAAATCCGTCTATATTCTTTTCATACAATTCATAAAAGCGCTTCGTAGCCACGCCTTCGTAAGTGTATGTAAGTTTTGAAAAATCTGTTTTTGTGTGACCAATCCTATTGTTTTGTGTGCGAAACCAGCCCCGTGTCTTTCTGAGAAGACTGTACAATACGGATTTATCTTTCAGCTTTTCCATCAATTCACTGGATCCACGAAGGCTCGCAGCAGCGCTGTCTGTAATGGCATCAAAACGCGAATCGTCTTTAATTCTGTAAAAATCATTAATACCGATATAAAACAACACATACTTCGGCCTCAGCCGGGGTACCATCGGAAACCAGATTTCAAAATTCTTGATATGCCCAATGGTTGATTGTCCGTCAACACCGGCGTTGCCCACGACCACCCCCCTCCCGTCCTTGCTAAATCTTTCTTCCAAAACATCCTGCCATGTTTCGCCATCATTGATGTAACGCTGATCTGTGGTGCTTCCGCCAATGGTCAGTATATCAATTTCCTCAGGCTTATTGAAACACCGCTCTCCCCTGATACCGTAAACATCGCGGGAATATTGAATGGTGATAGGCTTTTGCGTATATAAATCGGTTTGGTAAATATACTCCCGGTCCCTGATAATGCTTAGGTTTTTGAGGTTATTTCCCTCGCTGAACCAGCCCCCAAAAATCAATTCAATCAGCACAAGGCCTACTGTTAAAATCAAAAGGTTAATGCCTATGATTTTTAACAGCCTTTTCACGATAAAACAACTAAGAATCCAAATCCTGACCCCAATTAGCCAGCTCCTCTTCACTCCACAAACCGGGGAAGAAAATGCGTTTCTGGTATTTGGGATGCATGTATTTCTGCCAGTCGCTGCCACCGGTGGCTTCGGCATTTCCCAGGTATTTCCGGGCTGCGTTTAAATGCGCCATTACCCAGGTAACATTCACGGTATAATCATAGTGACGCATGGCTTTCACCAGGGTTTCATCCTTGCGCTCCGATTCCGGAAGCGACTTATAATTGTGCCACAGGTTACCGTTACGGTTCTTTTCAATGAAGTCCAGAAATTCAGCCTTGTATTTTTTCTCAAAATTGGCGAGCAGGGCGTTCTTTTGTCCGGTCTGATAATTTTTACCTGCCGCCTGCCAGTACAAATGCTCGTAAGCATTTTCGGTGCTTGTGGCGTCAAATCCATTGCGGTAGCGACCATCTACAAGATTAATAATATCTGTACTGGCAAATTCAATCATGCGATACTGGGCACTCTGAAATCCGCTGGCGGGCGTGAGTGTATCGCGGAATTTCATGTATTGTTCCTTTTCCATACCATCGCCCATGATACTGAAGGATTGGGACAGAATGTCGAAGTAGCGGCTGATTCTGTCCAGATGCAACGCAAATTTTGCGGTATTTAATCCCGATTCTTTTACCTGCGCTATTTCCCAAAGAACCATTTTAAACAACAGTTCATTGATTTGGTGATACATAATAAACACCATCTCATCAGGCAGATGGGTGCGCTTTACCTGCAATCCCAGCAAGGCTTCCACCTGAATGTAATCCCAGTATGTGATAGGCTCGGCGTGTAGCAATCCGCTTAAGTGCACATCGGGATTTTGCCCCATGGCACGGTATTTATCATCAATGGCTTTAAGCAGTTCTTCCCGGTTCATCGCTATTAGTTTAGGGAAATTTTAGGCAAACCCAGTTCTGCGGTATTGTAAATCATGAGTCCATGGATTTGAGGTCTCATGAAAGGCATGATCGGCATTTGGCCCAGTATTTCCATCACTTCCATTTCATCTTCGGCTTCTATGTGACACCACCAGCGGGTTCTGTCTTCGCTTACGGCGTAGGTAAGAATCTTTTCTTCAGAAAACAAACGCTGCACCACCTGCATATGCTCCGGAATGAGCCGCATAAATTCCGGGGTAAGTTCCGGTATATCGCTTTCTACAATAAAAACTGCCATAATTTATAATCCCAAAGTTAATGTATGAAGGGTATCTGTTGTTTTGGTCTGACCGGTCAGATTACCTGCAAAATTCTTATTTTCATTAATCAGGTAAGACTTCAGCTCCATTTTTTCTTCTCCTGAAAGAATATCCAGCATTTCCAGTACCTGCTGTGCAACATTGTACTGCGGCCCCATGCGTCCGTCATCAATTTTGATGCAAATGCCCAGTCCTTTATGCGGAATCGCCATACTGTAAACCCCGTCTGCTCCGGTTTTTCCAATTACTTTGCCTTTGGCCACCCGCATAAGATCCGTGCAATAACGCTTGGTTCCTGCCACCATCTCAGGATATGTAATTACCGCTTCACGGATAAGCGCACAAGCACGGGTTAGGTTGTCATCACCAAATTTTTCGGGAAACAACAAATTTTTATAGGCAATCGCCTGGTTAACCACCGGCATGGCAAAGATGGGCGCAGAACACCCGTCCAGCCCTGTGGCAAGCTCCGACTCATCCATTTCGTGAAAGAGCGCCGTTATACGCTTAATTTCCTTGTGTAATGGGTGTTCTGCGGATAAGTAATCTTCGGTGGATGTGTTATGAAACTTGCACCAGGCCAGAAAACCGCTGTGCTTACCGCTGCAGTTATTGTGAATGGCTCCGGGTTCCTGATTGGCTTTGATCAAAGCCACAAAATCCTTTTTGTGCGTAGGTTGCTGGGCCCCACACCCAAGGCTATCTTCTCCCATTCCTATTTTGGTAAGAATTCCCCTCGCGGTTTCTACGTGTATGTTTTCGCCATTATGGCTGCCGCACATGAGAGCAAGTTCTTTTAGGCTAAATCCAAAATGATCAAAAGCGCCTGAGGTAATTAATGGAATATGCTGAAACAGCTTTAGTGCGGAACGTGGATAACAAACCTGCTGCACATCGCCTGCTGAAGCAACAATATTACCTTCATGATTTACCACACACACAACACCGCGGTGAAAACTCTCAACGATTCCACCACGGGTGTGATTCACTAATACAGGATTGGTTTCCAAACTCACGATTTACTTTGCTCTAACTGGTGCTGCGCCAGCAGATACAACACTGCCATACGCACCGCCACACCGTTTTCAACTTGTTGTAAGATTATGCTGTTGTTGCCATCGGCTACTTCACTGCTTATTTCCACGCCCCTGTTGATGGGTCCTGGGTGCATAATAACAATTTCTTTGTCCAGTTGATTCAGAATGCTTTGGTTCAATCCAAACTGCATGCTGTATTCGCGAAGACTGGGAAAGTATTTAATATCCTGCCTTTCCAGCTGAATGCGAAGCATATTGGCCACATCGCACCACTGCAGGGCATTTACAAGGTTGTGTTCCACCTTCACACCCAGTTCTGCAATATGCCTGGGAATGAGGGTTTTGGGCCCGCAAACCATTACATCTGCTCCCAGTTTTTGCAGGCAGAAAATGTTGCTCAGCGCCACCCTGCTGTGAAGAACATCACCCACAATCACCACTTTCTTGCCATATACAGATCCCAGCTTCTCGCGGATGGAATACGCATCCAGCAAGGCCTGTGTGGGATGTTCATGGGTTCCGTCGCCTGCGTTTACAATCTGTGCATTTACGTGACGGGCCAGAAACATGCAGGCGCCCGGGGCGGGATGCCGCATCACCAGCATATCCACCTTCATGCTGAGGATGTTGTTTACGGTATCAATGAGGGTTTCGCCCTTTTTTACGGATGAAGTGGAGCTGGAAAAATTCACGATATCGGCGCCGAGGCGTTTTTCGGCCAGTTCAAAGGAAACCCTTGTGCGGGTTGAATTTTCGAAGAACAGGTTTGCTACCGTAAAATCGCGCAGCGACGGGGTTTTCTTCACCGGGCTATTCAGCAGTTGCTTAAAATTGTCGGCCGTTTCAAAAATCTGCTGTATGCTTTCTTCCGAGAGCCCTTTGATTCCGAGGAGATGTTTGAGTGTTGCGGGCATCAGTTATCCTTTATTGGGCAAAAGCCAGGTTTGATTTTGGTTTGAGTTCCATTCCACTTTCACATGTTCACCTGTGCTGCGGCTGTCTACGACCACACCGCTGTAGTCGGCCGATATGGGCAGTTCACGGTTGTAGCGCCTGTCTACCAGTACCATCAGCTCCACCCTCGCGGGTCTGCCAAAGTTGATAAGGGCATCAATGCCGGCGCGGATACTGCGTCCGGTGAACAACACATCATCCACTAAAATAATATTCAGGTTTTCGGTGCTGAAATCAATCTTGCTGGGGCGTGGCATGTGAATCTCTCCCCTGCGGATATCATCGCGAAAGAAGGTATTGTCCAGCTCCCCATAACGAGCCTTGTGATCCGGCTTCAGTTCGTTCAGTTTTTGAATAAGAATTCTGGAGAGCTCCACACCACGGGGCTGTAACCCAATGATGGCGCAGTTTTCAAGATTGCCGTGCTGCTCGGTCAACTGCAGTACAAACCTTCTGATGATAAGTTCGGTCTGACGGTGGTTGATGAGGATTCTGGCTTCCATTAATTTTCTGACAGCGAAAGTATGATATTGAATTCTTCTTTGCTAAGTTTTATTACAGAAAGTCGGCTTTGCTTAATGAGCCCGATCTGTGCCAATCGGCTGTCGGCCTTGATTTGGGCCAGCGTAACCGGTTTTTTCAGTTTACTGTGGGGTTTTACATCCACCACTACCCACTGGGTTTCATCGGTTGTTGGGTCCTGGTAATGTTCTTTAATAACTTCAGCAATGCCCACCACTTCCTTGCCCTCGTTGCTGTGGTAAAAGAGGCAGAGATCGCCTTTTTTCATGTCGCGGAGGTTGTTTCTTGCCTGAAAATTGCGGACACCATCCCAGAAAGTGGATTGGTCTTTTTCAAATTGTGACCAGCTATATTTGAAAGGTTCAGACTTTATCAGCCAGTGGTTCACAAGGGCAAAGGTATAAATAATCCTTAATATAATCATTATTCTATAGCAGGATTGACAAATTTGAAAAAATATTTTGCTTTTTTTAGGCAAGTTTCTTGACAATATACAAAATCATTGTTAATTTAACCGCCCAAAATTTGATACATTTTTTAACAACGAAACTTGTTTGCGATTGTTGACATAGAAACCACAGGCGGAAACCCACTCTACGCGGGCATTACAGAAATATGCGCAGTAATTACCGATGGGGCCAAGGTGGTTCAGGTGTATGAAACCCTCCTCAATCCGGGTTATACGATTCCAAGGAACATAACTGCGCTTACCGGCATCTCGCAGGAAATGACCGAAAAAGCACCCGTATTTGCCGAAATCGCGGCACAACTGCACCACCTGCTGCACGATAAAATCTTCGTAGCCCACAATGTAAACTTCGATCTGGGCTTCATTCAGAATGAATTTTCAAAAGCCGGATTTTCATTTCATCCCCCGAAGCTTTGCACAGTGAAACTTTCCCGAAAGGCTTTTCCGGGCAGGCGCAGCTACAGCCTGGGCAACATTTGCAGCAATCTTGGAATCGGAATCCAAAATCGGCACAGGGCTGGTGGTGATGCGTTTGCCACCGGCGAACTTTTCCATCAGTGCCTGAACCAGCTTGGCCATGCCGAGGTGCTTAAAATGGCAAAGTCTACACGAAGGAAAATAACAGTTCCGCCCGCACTCAGCGAGGATGAAATCAACAACCTGCCGGATGCCGCCGGGGTGTATTTTTTCCGGGACCAAACCGGCAAAATCCTGTATACCGGAAAAGCCAACAACATACAAAAACGGGTGCGCCAGCACTTTGATGTAAAACGCGGAAAAACCGCACTGCAGTTGGAGCGCATTCACAAAATTGATTATCAGTTGTGCGGTAATGAATTATTGTCGTTGCTCACAGAAGCCCATGTAATCCACACCTACTGGCCCGAATGGAATGTCAGCGGCAAGCACGTGGGAAACCGCTATGCCATTTACAGATTTCCAACACAAAGCGGCTACCAGCGCCTGCAAACCGAAAAATTCCGCAAAGGCAGTTTGTCAGGAATTCCTTTCCCCAGATTTCGGGACGCCAAGCAAATCCTTGGCAAAATGCTTCATGAATATGATATATGTCCGGTGCTTGCCCGAAGCCATGGCAGATGCTACGTTCCCGGATGTTACTGCGAAAACCCTTCGGATAAATCCATTGCCACGCACAACCAACGGGTGGAAGAAGCCATGATGAATCTGCAGGAACAAAAAAACCGATTGCTGGTAAAAGGCGAAGGGCGCAAAACCGGTGAGAAGGCACTGATACTTATAGAAAACGGTGCTGTTGCCGGATGGGGTTTTGCAGATGAACACAAGTCGGAAAAAGAACTGATTTCGTGTATTGAACCCAAACCCGATATCCCTGAAACCCGTGCCATCATTGCCGGATTTCTTCGCCAGGCAAAAACAGAAAATAAAATACCCTATCAAATTATATCCTTAAACTGAATTAAATGCAATTATTATGAATACCTATTTGAAAGAAAACATCAAACTGCTGAGAAAAAGACGCAAGCGCAGCCAGGAAGAAGTGGCCAAATCATTAAGCATTACCCGTTCTGCATACAACAGCTATGAAAATGGCGTGGCAGAACCCGGAATCGGTTTGCTGTTGAGGCTTTCTGAATTTTTCCAGATAAACCTTGATAAACTGGTGCGTGTGGATCTGTCAGCACTCCCGGAAAGTCAGATAAGCCAGCTGGAAAAAGGCATGGACCTTGATTTGAACGGAACACGCCTTAGAGTACTTGCCACTACTGTAAATGAGGAAAATGAAGAAAACGTGGAACTGGTTCCATTGAAAGCCAAGGCAGGTTACACTACCGGCTTTGCCGACCCTGATTTCATCAAGGTATTGCCTTCTTTCACCATGCCTTTTTTGAATGCCAACCGCAAATACAGGGCATTCCAGATCAGTGGCGACAGTATGCCTCCGGTGGTAGATGGTGCGCTGGTTACCGGAGAATATGTGCAGGACTGGAACACCATTAAAAACGGGAATCCTTACATCATTGTGACCCAGGATGAAGGCATCGTTTTTAAAGTAGTTTACAACCACATTTACCAAGATGGTTCGTTGCTGCTTTGCAGCACCAACACAGCCTACGAACCCTATCCCGTTAAAATCTCAGAGGTGCTGGAAGTTTGGAAGTTTGTCAATTACATCAATCCTAAGTTCATGGAACCCAAAAGCCAGGATATGGACGATATTGGCCCTGCCTTACGTGTCATTCAGCGCGAAGTGGGCATGATTAAGGAAAAAGTAAAGAGCATCGAAGAAAAACTGTAAGCTATGAAAAAAGTTAAAAGCACAAATGAGCCAAAACCGATTGCTGAACTCATCAAAACTGTGCTTCAGCAAGTTGGCTTGGCGGGTTAAAAGCCTTATCTCAATTTCACGGGTAATTATTATCTTTGCCGCCACTAATGGGTCAGACCGCAACTATGAATTTTACCAAAGAACAATACCTGCAGTGGTACAAAACCTTGATGCTGGTGCGCAGATTTGAAGAGAAAGCCGCTCAGCTTTACGGTCAGCAGAAAATAAAGGGATTTTGTCACCTCTACATCGGACAGGAAGCCATCGTGGCCGGAATGGTTACCGCTACCACCAAAGAAGATAAATTCATCACTGCATACCGCGATCACGGCCATGCACTTGCACTGGGGGTTTCCGCCAACGCTGTAATGGCTGAATTGTATGGCAAAGCCACAGGATGCAGCGGTGGTAAAGGCGGTAGTATGCATATGTTTAGCAAGGAACACAATTTTGTGGGCGGTCACGGTATCGTAGGCGGTCAGATTCCGCTTGGTGCCGGTATTGCACTAGCAGAACAATACAACGGAACCAAAAATGTTTGTGTTTGCTTCTTCGGCGATGGTGCTGTAAGACAGGGTGCCCTTCATGAAACCTTCAACATGGCTATGCTTTGGAAATTACCGGTTATTTTCATTTGCGAAAACAATGAATATGCCATGGGAACCAGTGTAGCCCGTACCACCAATGTTCTTGATATTTATAAAATCGGGGCAGCATATGACATGCCGAGTTATCAGGTGGATGGCATGAAATGTGAAACTGTTCATGAAGCTATTTACGACGCGGCTGAGAAAGCCAGAAATGGCGAAGGCCCTACCTTCTTGGAAATTAAGACCTATCGCTATAGAGGGCATAGCATGAGCGATCCTGCAACCTACAGAAGCAAAGAAGAAGTGGCCGACTACAAAAAAATTGATCCGATTGAGACCACTAAAGTCAGCATCATAGAAAAAGGTTTTGCCACCGAAGCAGAGCTGGACAAAATGGAAGAGGATATTATGAAGGAAGTGGATGAATCCGTAACCTTCTCGGAAAATTCACCTTACCCTGACCCGGCCGATTTATTCAGACACGTTTACGTAGAAGATGATTATCCCTACATAACAGATTGATGACGCTTGTCTTTCCATGAATTTTAAGTAATTTCGCACCTTTAATACAAAATGGCCATCGCATTTAACCGTAGCTCAGTAAAAGAATTCTATGCCGGAAACAAAAAAGTTGTTACACTGGCAGGATCTACCATACTCAGTGTAGTTACCATTTCATTGTTCTGGAGTCTTTACTGGCATCCGCACAGAGAATCTGAGGCTGCTGCACAGCTTGCTCCTCTCCATCATTTTTTTGAAAAGGATTCTTTTGAAGTTGTGCTTAAAGGAATCAAAGGAAAAAAAATGATGACTGCTCCTGAGATTGCTGACAGCTACTTTCTTACCGAAAAAGGTAAAGAAGCAGCCATGATGGCGGGAATCGCTTACATGCAAACCGGTAAATTTGAAAAAGCCATCTCATACCTTGACAAGGCAGATCCAAAAGACCAGTTTTTAAGCGCCGCAGTGTTAAGTGCGAAAGCATCCTGCTACGCAGAGCTCGGCAAGCTTGAAAAAGCAGCCGGTGTTTATGAAGAAGCAGGTGAAAAATCAACCAGCGACTTTTCTGCCCAATACTGGAAAAACGCAGGTATCCACTATGAGCAGGCTGAATCCTATGGAAAGGCGCTGGAGTGCTACGAAAAAATCAAAAACGAATACAGTGCTTCACCGGAGGCAACCGACATTGATAAATTAATTTATAAAATGAAGGCCCTGCAAGGCGACTTCAATCCCTAAGCCGTTGTGGCAACAGCATCATTCTCCCAAGGTTCATTCCCCTACATCTTACATCCGGAAAATTTAAAAATCGGTGTGGTGGTTGCAGAGTGGAATAAACACATAACTGAAAAACTACTTAACGGCGCCCTTTCTACCCTGCAGGAAAACCATTTCAGTCCTGCCCAAATTGAAGTGCTGCATGTGCCCGGATCATTTGAACTGCCACATGGAGCACAATTGCTTTTTGATAAGGGTTGTGATGCTGTTGTTTGCCTGGGTTGTGTTATTCAGGGAGATACGCCGCATTTTGATTTCGTATGCCAGGCTGCTGCAGACGGAATCCTTCACACAGGACTAAGCATGAAAAAACCATGTGTATTCGGTGTAATTACCACCCTCACGGAAGAACAGGCTCAGGACAGAGCGGGAGGAAAGCATGGAAACAAAGGATCTGAAGCCGCTCTTACAGCATGCTGGATGATTGCCGGCAGACAACATTTGAATCAATAACATTGTAATTAATTCTGTATACACTTGGAACACCAACAAGACAATGAATCGTTGACCGTAAAAAAAGGTGCAAACCAACCTGCGGAAAACTATGAGGCGCAACTAACCGTAGCGGAACAGCTCATCGACCATTCGGAAGAAACCCATGAAGACCATACAGATTATTCCGAATTGGAAAAATCTGAAATTCTTAAAAAAGCCGAAGAACTCATTTACAGCCCCGATGTGCGCAAAGCACAGGAAACGCTAAACCGTCTGAGGGATGCGATGGATGCAAAGATTTTGGCTGAAAGACCCCTGCAGATAAAAGCTTGGGTGGAAGCCGGTCATGATGCCCGCGATTTTAAACCCCAGCCCGATGAGGCAAAGCAGGCATTGAATGTTGTGTTGCAAAAATTCCGTGAACGCCGCGAAGAAGAACGCAAACGTGCAGAAGAGGAAAAACTGGCTAACCTGAAGAAAAAACAGGCCGTGCTGGAAGACATTCGCGTCCTTGCAGAATCAGAAGAACAGTCAAACTCGCTGAATAAAATGCGCGATCTCATGAAAATGTGGCGCGAAATCAGGCAGGTTCCAAAAGAGTTTCAGGATGAACTGTATACACGCTACAAGTTCTACGTCGATAAATTTTACGACAACCTGTCTCTGTATAACGAACTTAAAGAACTGGACCGTGAAAAGAACCTTGAGTACAAAATAGAACTGATTAAAAAGACAGAAGCACTCGGGGAAGAAAAAAATATACGCAAGGCACTCATTACCCTCAATAAAATTCATGAAGACTGGCGCAATGCCGGTCCGGTGAGAAAAGAGGTAAGCGATGAACTTTGGCAGCGCTTTAAAAATGTAAGCGACGTCATTATTCAGCGAAATAAAGAGCGTCAGGAAGAAATTGACCGAAAAAGACAGGAGAACCTTAATATCAAACAACTTCTGGTAGAAAAGTCAGAAGCCGCGATAGCTGTTTGGCCCACGGCAGGTAAAGAATGGTCTGCTCTTGGAAAAGAACTGGATGCTTTGCTGGAAGAATGGAAAAAAACAGGCCCTGTTCCGACAGAAAAAAACCAGGAAATTTGGGATAGATTCTCTTCCGCAAGACAACAGTTTTTCGCAGCGCGCCGCGAATTTTTCAAGAATATCAATGCAGGAAGAGAAGATAACCTAAAGCGCAAAATCGAACTGTGTGAAAAAGCCGAATCCCTGATGAATCAGGAGCAGTTTCAGGAAACAGCTGAAAAACTGAACGAGCTGCAGGATCAATGGAAAAAAATCGGGCCGGTTCCAGATGCCAAAAATGATGAGGTATGGAAACGCTTCCGAGCCGCATTTGATCATTTTTATGCCCGAAAAAATGCCTGGCTTAAACAGCGCCGCGAAGAAGACAAAATCGGAATTGCTGTGAAGGAAGCTATCATTGCAGATATGAAAAAACTACTCGAGCTGGAAAATGCCGAGAGTGTTTTCCCAAAACTGAAAGAGTGTCAGCAGCGCTGGGCAAGCAGTGGCTTTGTGAGTGGTAAGGCATATTTTAATCTGCAAAAAGAATATCGTGAATTGGGCGATGTGTTGTTTGCAAAATTCAAGCGCAACAATGACAGCATGAAGCAGCAGGTAATGAAGGAGCACTATGCCGGTGTAGCAGGCAGCTCTGATGGAAAAAACCGGCTGCAAACAGAAGAGCGAAAAGTAAAAGACCGTATCAAAAAAGCTCAGGAAGAACTTGCCACTATTGAAAACAACAAAAGTTTCTTCGCCATGAGCAAGAATGCTGAAGCCGTACTCAAGCAATTTGACAGCAACATACATAAATTGAAAGAGCAGATTGCCCGTTTGGAAAAGGAACTTGCGGTAATCCGAAGCACCAAACCCGGCAATGCTCAATGAACTCTACAGAACGATTGACTATCTTGAGTACCTGCTCGTTTCAGACACAAGGCATGGTACACACTCCCCTTTCGTTTACCGACTGCTGGAAGAAGTTTTTTACGTAAAAAATACAAATCCTGTATGGGATGGCATTGAGCAAATCCGAAAGGAAATGCTGCAGTCAAATACCCGGATTGAATTACTGGACCTGGGTAGCGGTAACCGAAGCGGATTGCGGAAGCTAAGCGAAATCACCCACAGAACAGCAAGAGGTGCAAAATACGGACGGCTGCTTCACAGGCTTCTGGCACACACACAGCCACAGCATTGCATCGAATTAGGCACAGGAACCGGTATTACAGCCTTGTATCAGGCTTCAGCATTGAAGCATGGTCAGGTATTGCATACCATTGAAGGTGCGCCGGCCCTATTTGATATCGCAGGCTTTAATGCCGAAAGATGCGCTCTATCCGAACAAATCCGCATTCACAGGGGTGATTTTGCCGACATTCTTCCTCCGCTTTTACTGGAACTGCAGCATTTAGATTATGCCTATATCGATGGCAACCACACATTTGAAGCAACCACCCGCTACTTTGAATGGATGCTTCCCTACCTGCACACACAGAGCATTCTCGTTTTTGATGATATTTACTGGAATGAAGAAATGAGAAATGCATGGGCGTTTATCAAAAATCATGCGTCGGTTACCGTAACCATCGATATATTTGCATTTGGACTGGTTTTTTTTCGACCTGAACAAGCCAAAGAACATTTCAAAATCAGATATTGAGCCTGCAGTTTGAACATAGTATCCGGGTTCGCTACGCAGAATGCGACCGTATGGGTTTTGTGCACCACAGCGCCTATGTGCTTTATTTTGAGGAGGCCCGAACCGAAGCCATGCGCAGTATGGGTTTAAACTATAAGGAAATGGAGGATGCCGGAATCATTATGCCGGTGCGGGCATTCAATATAGAATTTAAAAAGGCCGGGCGCTATGATGATTTGCTGAAAATCATTGTTAAAGTAACAGATAAACCCGCTGTGCGGTGTCATTTTGAATACCACACCTATAACCAGGACGGCGAACACCTGAACTCGGGCTTTACCGAACTTTTCTTTGTAAAAAAAGACAGCCTTAGACCCACGCCCCTGCCCGCCTATTTTGCCGGTGTCATTGAAAAACACTTTCAGCCATGAGCCGGTTTTACAGAAACTACACCAAAGAAGAAACCGCGGAAGATGAATACAAGGAAAATCCCGTGGTGGCTACCGATGGGCGAATCATTCGCTGGCTCAAGAGAAAAACCGTGCGCGGTTTTGAAGGACATAGTCTTTATGATGTAGGAAAATACTTCCTCAACAGCCTTTTTAAGGAAGATCTTAACCTCCGTGCCTCCAGCCTCAGCTTCAATTATTTCCTGTCCCTCTTCCCCACGCTGATCTTCATTCTTACGCTGATTGCCTCTTTACCGGTAAAAGGTGTAAAGTCGAGGCTCATCAGTGAACTGCGTTTGCTGCTGCCTGAAAGCACCTGGAAAGAGATTTCCTCTACCATATATGAACTCCTAAACCACCAAAACAGCGGCCTGTTGTCGCTGGGTTTTATCATGGCACTCTATTTTTCAAGCAATGCGTTTCACTCGCTTATTAACAGTTTTAACCGCAGGCTGCCTGAGAAAATAAAAAGAAACTGGCTACAAAACCGCATTCAGGCAGTAGGGTTAACCGTTCTGGTTGGTACTATGGTCGTAGTAGCTCTGATTTTTCTTACCTGGATGTTTCAGCTGGCTGCTTACATGCAAAAACACGACTGGTTCGGGCTGCCGCTGTGGATATTCCTGATTACCCTTATTGAATACACCTTGCTGGCTGCCATGATTTTCACCGCTATCAGCAGCTTTTACCATTTTGGGCCTGCCCACAAACACAAATGGAACTTTATCTCTCCAGGCAGTGTATTTGCAGGAACCCTAAGCATTCTCAGTACCTATTTTTTTAGCTTGTATGTAAATAACTTTGATGCATACAATAAAATTTATGGTTCAATAGGAGCCATCATTGCCCTTATGGTGCTCATTTATATCAATTGCCTTGTTGTAATTGTTGGCTTTGAACTCAACACCAGTATTGACAAGGCCAGAATTACAAAGAAAAGAATGGAAACCCCGGAAGAATCTATTTGATAAAGATCTTCTCCACGGTATCTGCACCCAGTTCGGCATTAATTGCCTCCAGCAACATAAACCTGCGGTAGAACATCTCGTTCTTCAAAGGTGCATTATCAAATGTTACATACAGGGTTTTATTAATCAGCTTTATTTCTGAAGTATGCTTTGCAATAAGAG
>CANHQZ010000055.1 GCA_947463125.1 Flavobacteriales bacterium
CCGAAATCTGGTCTATCACCCGTCCGTCTTTCGCTTCCCAGCTTCTCCACTGCTTTCCATACACAGGACCAAGCTCGCCCTTTTCGTCTGCCCATTCGTTCCAAATACTAACCCCGTGCTCCTTCAGATAAGCAATGTTGGTCTCACCCTTCAAAAACCAAAGCAATTCATAAATAATGCTTTTTAAATGCACCTTTTTGGTGGTAATGAGCGGAAAACCTTCCTGCAGGTTGAAACGCAACTGTCCACCAAAAACACTCACCGTGCCTGTTCCGGTGCGGTCGGTTTTGGGTATTCCGTTTTTCATTACATAATCCAGAAAAGCCTCGTAAGGGAATTGTGCAGCCATGATGCGAATGTAATTCAGTTGCAACGAACACTGTCAACATTTCAGTCACATACTCTGCAGCCATTCATGCATAGAATCAATCCCTATCGTTTTCGCAAAAAACCTTACACACGGTCATCATGCCGTGGGTTAATCAATCTTTAATTTTCATATCTTTGCGCTCCGTTATGGCCGAAGCAGTTAAATTGCCCAAAATGAGCGATACGATGACCGAAGGTGTCATTGTAAAGTGGAACTACAAGGTAGGTGATTCCGTGAAAAGCGGTGATGTACTTGCCGAAGTGGAAACCGATAAAGCCACTATGGATATGGAAGTGTATGCCAAAGGCAGCATTCTGTATCTGGTAGATGAAGGCAGTACCGTTCCTGTAGACGGTGTTATCGCCGTGGTAGGCACTGCCGGTGAAGATTATCAATCGCTGCTCGGCGGTGCTCCTGCAGCCACTGCTTCCGCAGCAGAAACACCCGCAGTAACGGTTTCAGAAACTGCCGCTCCTGTTGCACAGGCCCCAGCGCCCGCAGCACCTGTTCATGTCACAAACAACGACGACCGCTTAAAGGCTTCTCCCTTGGCCAAAAAGCTGGCAGAGGAAAAAGGCATAGACCTGAATCAGGTTCAGGGCAGTGGAGAAAATGGCCGCATCGTGCGCCGCGATATTGAAACCTTTGTTCCCTCAGCTACGGCGCCTGCCGCTGCATCCCCCGCAATATCGTATGTTTCCGGCACCGAAAGCTTCGAAGAAGTGCCCGTGAGCCAGATGCGCAAAACCATTGCTGCCCGCCTCAGCGAAAGTAAGTTCAGCGCACCCCACTTCTATCTTACCATGGAAATCAACATGGACAAGGCGGTGGCTGCCCGCGAACAAATGAATGCCGTGAGCGAGGTAAAAATCAGCATGAACGACCTGGTAATCAAGGCTGCTGCTGCTGCGCTGCGCAAAAACCCCAAGGTAAACAGCAGCTGGCTGGGCACCAAAATTCGCTACAACCACCACATCCATATTGGTGTGGCCATGGCCGTGGATGAAGGCTTGCTGGTTCCCGTAGTTCGCTTCGCCGACCAGAAAGGTCTCAGCCAGATCAGCGCCGAAGTAAAAGACTACGGCAAACGTGCCAAGGAAAAGAAACTGCAGCCCCAGGACTGGGCAGGAAATACCTTTACCATCAGCAACCTGGGCATGTTTGGCATTGAAGAATTTACCGCCATCATCAACCCGCCCGATGCCTGCATTATGGCTGTTGGTGCGGTGAAAGACACCGTGGGCGTGGTTAACGGCGAAATCAAGCCCGTGAAAACCATGAAAGTTACCCTTAGCTGCGACCACCGCGTTGTAGATGGTGCCATTGGTGCAGCGTTCCTCAATACTTTCAAGGAATACCTGGAAGAACCGGTAAAAATGCTGGTATAACCCGCAACCGTATTTTC
The DNA here is from genome assembly GCA_947463125.1 of Flavobacteriales bacterium. GTDB lineage: Bacteria > Bacteroidota > Bacteroidia > NS11-12g > UBA955 > RGEC01. Next base: position 1,776 of record CANHQZ010000055.1, read on the forward strand.
ACGGCAGGCTTTTCTGATGAAACTCAAATTCAACAACATCCGCGACCTTGCCGATGCACGCTACGCAGCCGCTGCCATGGCCGATTTTATCGGGTTTCGCATAGGCAGCGACGATGAACTTTCAGCCTCAGCTATTCAGGAAATTATAGGCTGGTGCGCAGGTCCCGCTGTAATTCTGGAGATTTCAGACCAAGTTGACACAGCCAAAATCAATGCCCTGCTGAATACCCTGCCTGTAAATGGCATCGAAACTTCTGAACATCGGTTTATGGAACTGAAAGAAGCCATTGCCACACCTGATTTAATCTGGATTGCGAATACACAAAACGCCGGCGAATGGCTTTCCCACAGCGAATCTTTAATTAATCAAAACAATCTTATTTCAAAGGTTGAACCATCGGCTGAAATAGCCGAATCTGTTGTAAAAACCGAACCATGGGGCATCAGTATTGATTGCTTTGAATCCGTTTCCACAGGCATCAAAGACTTCAGCGACTGGAATGATTTTTTCGAAGCCCTCGAAATTCTTTAATTTTGCCATTATGAAACAATTTTTCCTTTTGCTGGGTGCTGCCACCCTTTTCTTCTTTGCCTCCTGTTCCGGTGAAGGTGCTTACACCGAAGAAGAAAAACAGGAACAGGATAGCACCGACAGTGCCCGTCAGGAGTCTGACTTTGAAAAACTGGAAAACGAGAGCGGCAACGGCGGAGACACATCGGTCAAGTCCAAACTGCCCGATCCTGCGAAAAACCAGCAGGTAACCGAACCAACAGTTTTAAAAGTAGAGGAGGCAAAATAGCCTGTGAAAGTTGCTGTTGTTGGTGTCACCGGACTGGTGGGTACCAAAATGCTGCAGGTTCTTTCTGATCGGAATTTTCCGGTTACGGAACTTATCCCTGTTGCCTCCGAAAACAGTGTAGGCAAGGAAGTTTTATTTAACAACAAATCCTGGAAGGTGGTTTCCATGCAAACCGCTATCGATGCGGCACCGGACATCGCTTTGTTTAGTGCAGGAGGTTCTGTTAGCAAGCAATTTGCACCTCTGTTCGCCGCCAAGGGCACATATGTGGTTGACAACAGCAGTGCGTGGCGCATGGAAAAAGACATCCCGCTTGTGATACCGGAAGTCAATGCGCATGTCCTGACTGCAGAAAACCACATTATTGCAAATCCAAACTGCAGCACCATACAAATGCTGGTGGCATTAAAGCCGCTTCACGACCGGTATGGCATCAAGCGCATTGTGGTGAGCACCTATCAGAGCGTAACGGGCACTGGACAAAAAGCCGTTGAACAGATGAATGCGGAACGCGAAGGACGGCCTGTTAGCGCCGTATATCCGCATCCCATAGACCGAAATATCCTGCCTCATATTGATGTTTTCCTCGATAATGGATACACCAAAGAGGAAATGAAGATGATACTGGAAACCCGCAAAATCATGGAAGTCGCGGATATGGCAGTAACGGCTACCACAGTGCGCGTTCCCACCACCGGCGGACACAGCGAAAGCATCAACGTGGAATTTGAAAACGATTTTGATCTTGCGGAATTGCGCACCCTGCTGAGCAACGCTCCGGGTGTGGTGGTGCAGGATGATGTGCAGCACAACATTTACCCCATGCCGATCTGGAGCCACGATAAAGACGATGTGTTTGTAGGCAGACTGCGCCGCGATGAAAGCCGCGCAAATACACTGAATATGTGGGTGGTGAGCGACAATTTACGGAAGGGTGCCGCCACCAATGCCGTTCAAATTGCCGAAATGCTCATTCAAAAAGGTTTGGTGAAGGTTTAAGGTTTTTTTCCATAACAACCTTCCATTTATAATTTCCTAACTTTGTGCCCGCATTCGGGGTGCTTTCCCAAAGGAAACGCTGAGACTATACCCGTATAACCTGATCAGGATAATGCCTGCGCAGGGAAATGTGTCGCCTTTATTCAGGTGTCCCGGATGCTAAAAACATACATGCATCCATGAAAAAAACACTTATAACCATCGTTTTCATCACAGCTTTAAGCCGGCTGACCGCCGGCAGCTTTGACAGCAGCATTCGTGTATTCACCGATACCCTTCCCCGCACCAAAAGCATAGAGGAAGTAATGGTCTCGGCGACAAGAGCCACTTCGGGCACACCGATTGCCCAAACAACGGTTTCACGCAAGGAAATTCAAATACAAAATACAGGACGAGATCTTCCTGTGCTTCTGCAGTTTCAGCCCGGCGTAACCGTTACAACCGATGCCGGAGCCGGTGTTGGCTATACCGGAATCCGTGTACGTGGCAGTGATGCCACACGTACCAATGTTACCGTAAACGGAGTTCCCATCAACGATGCTGAAAGCCATGGAACCTTTTGGGTAAATATGCCCGATATGGCCACAGGGCTCTCCAGCGTTCAGATTCAGCGGGGTGCAGGCACCAGCACGCACGGTGCCGGGGCCTTCGGCGCTACCGTTAACATGCAAACATTCAGTTCTGAAAAGCCCTATCTGCTGTTTTCCAACACTGCAGGAAGTTTTGGAACCCTGCGCCACTCCATTTCAGGGGGTACCGGGCTCATCAACAACCACTGGACAGCCGATTTCAGGCTGTCTTCCATCAACAGCGACGGTTTTGTGGACAGAGCCTCAAGTAAACTGCGCTCCTACATGGCTTCTCTTGGTTATCAGGGCAAAGGCTGGTCGGTAAAGTGGATGTCTTTTGGCGGCAAAGAACAAACCTATCAGGCATGGTGGGGTGTACCGAAAGAAAAATTACAGGGCTCAGAAACAGATTTGCTGAACCACTATTACCGCAATCTGGGTGTAACGTACAAAACCTCTTCTGATTCCGTAAACCTCTTCGGCTCCAACCCTAGAACCTATAATTACTACACCTATCCCAGGGAAATAGACGATTACACCCAAAACCACCACCACATATATTTTACTGCCAAAACCGGCGATAAAAGCTCCCTCAACGCAACCCTGTATTACACCCGCGGATTTGGCTTTTTTGAACAGTTCCGCTATCGGGACAGGCTTTCCAATTACCTGCTTCCGCCCACTATTATTGGGAATGACACCATCACACGCAGCAATATTGTTCGCCGCCGCTGGCTGGATAACCATTTGCTTGGAAGCAACCTGAGTTGGAACCACAGAACTGAAAAATCTGAATGGATACTCGGACTGGGCTTTAATGAGTACCGTGGCAAGCATTATGGTCGCATCGTATGGGCTTCGCAAGCGCCACAGGCCAATCCCGATCAGTCATACTACAATGGCACCGGTTTCAAAAGCGACGCTTCATTTTTTGTTAAAAACACCCGCAAATGGTCTCAAAACCTGCAAACCTGGGTTGACCTGCAGTACAGAAAAGTATATCACTCCGGCAGAGGAACAGATAACGACCTTCGGAACATTGATTTCACAGGGAATTTCGGGTTCTTTAATCCAAAAGCAGGATTAACATACCAAATCAATAACCACAGTTTTTACAGCAGTGTAAGTGTTGCCAACAGAGAACCCTCGCGCAGCGATTTTACCGACCATAAAACCGGCGATATACCAAAACCGGAAAGACTTACAGACTGGGAACTCGGCTGGAATCATACAGGCAAAACAGGTTCGCTGTTTGTAAATGTTTATTACATGAATTACCGCAACCAGCTGGTGCTAACCGGCGAGGTAAATGATGTAGGCTCCCCGCTAAGACGCAATGTGGAAGAAAGTTTCCGCCGCGGCATCGAACTGGGTTTTGAACAAAAAATAGCTGAAAAGCTCAAAGCCGGAGGTAACCTCTCTCTCAGCCAAAACCGGATCAAACGCATTGCAAATGTGATTCCCGATTATTTTACCTATCAGCAGAATGACAGTGTCTTCAACAACTTACCCATCGCCATGTCGCCGGGTATCAATGGTGCAGTATGGCTTGAATATTCGCTTATGAAGAATACCAGCCTCCGTTACATTCACAAATACGTGGGCAGGCAATACCTCGACAACACCGGCGACAAGTACCGCAGCCTGAATCCGTACCATTTTGGTGAACTTTGGCTGCAAAAAAGTTACACCCTGAAGTCAGGTGCCGCCGTCGATATTCAGTTCCAAGTGCTCAATGTTCTCAATGCGATGTACGCCTCAAATGGCTACACGTTCATGTACACTTACGGAAGCCGCGATATTACCCAGGAAGTATTTCTTTATCCTCAGGCCGGCAGAAATGTAATGGGCGGAATCACAATCCGTTTCTGATACAAAAAAGTTGCTTTTTGGTGCAAAAAGTGTTAACTTTACACTAAGTTGCCCAATCCCTATACAGGTCATGCAGTTTGCTGTATGTTTATTTCTTAAAACAAAATCTGCATTTAATGCATGCCGGGGATTCTGCCTGTTCTTTTTTGCAACCTTTCTTCCGGTACATGCGCAGGTTACCTACACCTTGGGCAATACCTCCTATTACGCCATTTTTACAAGTGGTGGAAGCGCTTTTTCCAATGCGGGTGGGGCAGAGCTGGGGATGTGGGCAAAGACTGTATCTACCTCTAAACAGGTTGTGGCATGGCGTAAATTCAAAACCTCCGGCGATAATTCCGGCAACGACCGCAACCTGCAGCCCGGTGACATTGTAACCATTACCGTTTCGGCAACTTCTGCCATCGGATCTATGGGATTGTCTCTAAATGCAAGCCCTGCCACAAGCACCTGGGGTGATCGACATAGCAATTCACGACTGTACATTCAGTGCGATGATGTCACATCATCCTGGTATGTAAACCACAGCGGGGGAAACTCCACGCTCAACTACAATGTAAGTTCTACCCGCAAGGATTATCAGTTCCGTATTTATATTCTTTCCGAAACCAATTGCAATGTGGAACTTTGGGTAGACGGCACATTTCATTCCCGGGAAAACAACCTCACCATGAATGGCAATGCAGGTGCAAACATCAGCCATTTTGTACTGTACCTTGAAGATGACTGGAATGGTTCTACCAATGCCGATATATACTGGAAACAGACTTTCACGCACAACGCCTCAGGCAATGTGGATCTGGGGTATTTTTTAGGTTCGGGTACATTCACTCCGGGGAAAGTGACAGACGGCCTTCAAAACACCTCCAATTCCCTAACACTTGTTAACACGGTTAATATTGGCGGGAATCAGGGAACTGCCGTAATCCTTAGCCAAAACAATTCCTATTCGGGTGTAACCACCATTAATACCGATGCAACACTTAGGCTGAATTCCGCAGGTTCCCCGCCGGATGGCCCTCTGGGATCTGCAGCCGCAGGAACAGTTGTGAATGCCGGCGGTGTGCTTGATTTGTATGGTATTAACCTCGCCAACAATGAAGCGCTAACACTCAATGGTCTCGGCATCAGCACAGGCGGAGCCCTTGTCAATAGCAGCACCTCGGGCGCGGCATGGAATGGCGCTGTTTCACTGGCAACAAGCAGCAGAATTACGGCAGGATCGGGAAACATTGCGCTGGGCGGATCGATAACCGGGGGAAGCAATGTGCTGTTTGTGGGCGGTAGCCAGAATACCACCATTTCAGGGGATATCAGCGGCACAGGAGCGCTCAACAATGGCACTACTACGTCCCTGTACAAAGACGGAACCGGAATACTGACCCTCAGTGGAAACAACACCTACACCGGCGACACCCGAATTGCAGCAGGCAACCTGACTGTAGGCAGCGGCGGAACACTGGGAGTGGGCTCCGATATTTTTATTTCAAATAATGCTTCACTTACCGTGAATACGAATGTCACCGTGGGGTCGCTACAGGAAACTTCCACAACTGATTTCGGCACAGCCAGCATTGGCGCAGGTGTTACCCTTACCATCAACGGAGCCAACAAAGGCATCAATTACCAAAGTACCATTTCCGGTTCGGGGAATCTAACCATGAACGGATCGGGTTCAACACTTCTCGCCTTATTTAATTCCCAGACATATACCGGCACTACTACCGTCTCCGGCGGCACCATTGGAACCAGTGGGGCAATGAGCTGTCTGAACTATGTTATTACCGGAGGTAAACTTGAATTTTACAACGACAATCTGGTTAATGACAATGCTGACTTTACCATTTCCGGAGGCACGCTGGATTTTCAGGGAACAGATGTAGTTGACAATATTATCATGACTGGGGGTACGCTCACTGTAGCTGCCGGAAAAACCCTTACCATAAACGGAAAGCTTAGCATTAATGCCGCTTCTGCGCTCAACATCAACGGAACCCTGGCCTTTGGCAGCAATGGCACCCTGGAATTCACTTCCGGACTTACAACTTATGAAGCATGCTGGCCTACCGTGAACGGCCCGAAAAATCTTATCATTAACTGCACCAGCAGCACCGCTACCGTAAAACTCCATGCCGGCAGAACCATCAACGGAGACCTTATCCTGACTTCCGGCATTTTTGATTTGTGGAACAAAACATTTACCTACGGAGGCAGCTCCATTACACGCAACCTGGGAACGATAGATGCCACAACGGCCAACCTGGTGTTTACGAACACCGTGCACGTATCTGTTCCGGCCAATGTGTTTGTAAATGCCGATGTTAGCACCCTCACAATGAATGGAAGCGGGGGCATAACACTTCGGTCTAACCTTTTTGTAGATGATTTGCTTGAACTAAATAACGGAATTATTAGCCTGGGTAGCAGCATGCTTGAACACGATCAGCTGTCCAACGTTACGGGCGGATCAACCAGCTCCTACGTGAGAACGAACGGCAGCGGAGTATACAAATCGAGTATTAGCAATGGTTCCAATTTCACTTTTCACGTAGGCCGCTCCAGTTACAATCAGCTGTACATAAAAAACAACAACGGCACCGGCGTAGATGTATTTACGGTAATCGTATATGACTCTGCATGGAGAGGTGGTTTAACAGGGGCGCTGTTCAACAAAGACCTGGTATTTCGCACCTGGGATATTACCAAAAGCAACCCCAATATTGGCGGTGGTGTGGACATGAAGTTCATGTACCGGGCCTCGGAAATCATTGGCACGCTGAACCCGCCGACATTAAACCACTTTAATACCGGCATCAATGCCTGGGAAATTGCCCTGGGCACCGGAAGCGTGGCAGGATCTGCACCGTTTATCCTAACCCAAATCGGCTATACCGGAAGTTTCTCTCCTTTTGTAATCGGTGGAGACGCCGCAGCACCGCTTCCACTTACCTGGCAGTCTTTTGCTTGCAACAATACAAGTAATGGTAAAGTTGAATTACAGTGGAGTACTGCCATGGAGCAAAATACGGCTGCTTTTGAGGTAGAAACGAGCACAGGCAATGAACCATTCAAAAAAATCGGATATGTGGCCGCTGCAGGATACAGCCAGATCTCACGGCATTATCGTTTCGAGGACACAGCGCCGGCATGGGGTATTTCCTATTACCGCATAAAACAAACCGACCGCGACGGTAAATTCAGCTACAGTGAGATTTGCAAAGTTGAAAACGAAATGCGCGCAATACCGGTAATTTTCCCAAACCCGTGCGATGATCTTCTGGAACTGAACGGAATGGGAAATCTGAAGAATATATCCTTTCAGATATATAGTTCTGTGGGCACGGAAGTGGATCGGGGTAACCTGACTCATTTGGGCGAAAAACTGGATGTTAAAAACCTACCCCCAGGAATTTATTCCCTAAAGTTATCTGCCGCCGGCCGGGAATGGAACCTCCTCTTTGCGATTGCTCGATAAATAGCTAAAACCCTTATTACCACTGCCTTTTGAGAATCATTTTGCTGTAATTATGCAAACTGATTATAATTTTACTTGTGATTTTTATACAAAAAAATTTGGAAGTGTTATTTTTAGTGTGTTAAGTTTACACTAAGTAACTTTAAATATTTGCTTTATCTTACCGCATGAATCAACTTACACTTCTCAGCAAAGAGCATCTATCTAATAATAATTCAACTAATTATATTAGAAAATGCATTATATTATTGTGCATACTAATTGGCACAGTGGAATTAAATGGCCAAACTAGTGTTTATTGGCGAGATAATAATGCTAATGGCGGTGATTGGGAATGGGGTGCTACCTGCGATAACTGGGGCTCTGATGGAAATTGGTATTATAATTCATGGGGTGGAAATCGAAGGCGTCCTGATTGTAATGGTTATCACAGAGTATATTTCGATGGAAACGGATGGACATCCATGAATTTAAACTCTTCAAGCAACTTCAATGTTAATTGGATTTTTTTTACCTCAAACGCTACTTCTTCAAGAACCATTGCAACAAATGCTGGTAGAACATTAAACTTATATGCTAATAATGGTGATCCAAAAATTGAAAATAATTCATCTGTAAATCACACTTTTTCAGTGCCAATCACCTTGAATAACTGGGCTGAAATCAATCCAGTTAATGGGGACCTTACTTTTTCAGGCAATATTAATTTAAATGGAAATACTTTGAACGTATGGGGTGAAAATAGCAAATTGCTCAGTTTTTCTGGTGCACTTTCCGGGTCAGGCAGTAAACTAATTTTAAATCAATATTCTAAAATTTTATTAACTGGAAACAACACATACACTGGAAATACTGAAATAAATAAAGGTGAAGTCTGGGTTGGGTCTGGTGGCGACATTACATCAAGCACCATATTACTTGGCAATACAGCATCGCTTTCTAACGTTTGCAAGTTTTTTCTATCCAGCACTGGAGGTGGGCAAACATTCTCAAGAAATATTAATATCAATGATGGAAATACAGACACCCGTTTTATAGGAAGTTTAAACACCAGTGGCACAAATACATTTTCCGGCAATATTCTGCGAAGCAGCAACCAACCACTAAGCATTGAAGTTCCGGAAGCCGGCGGAACATTCAATATTTCGGGTATAATTAATGGTAGTGGCGAAGTTAAAAAAGTAGGCAGCGGCTCTCTAACCTTATCGGGTGCCAACACCTACAGCGGTAACACCGTTCTCACTGCAGGATATATAAATCTGGCTGCAGGCAATACCGGTTCTGTAGGAAGCATCACCAACAGCCCGCTGGGAACCGGAGCGCTAATCTTTAACGGCGGAGCTCTTGCCTCCAACGGAACCACTGCCAGAACCTTGCTCAATCCCATTACGCTGGGGGGAAATTTCACCCTGGGCCATGCCACCAACAACGGCTCACTTACCCTGAGTGCAACGGGAACGCTTACAGGAAACCGCCAGATTACCGTGTTAAGCCCCGTAGATTATGCCGGACAAATCACAGGGGGATTCAGCCTGACAAAACTGGGCAGCGGAACATTAACACTGTCAAACTCCACCAACAACTTCAGCGGTGGCTTAATCATTTCGGAAGGTACAGTCACAGTTTCCCATGCCAATTATTTCGGCAGCGGAACCACAACCCTGGGCAACGGAGCAACATCGGCAACACTGAACGTTACCGGCTCTCTGTCAAGAACGACACTGAACATCCAGGATTTGTCAACAGCAAGCCTTGTGAATGTGGCATCAGGCCAAACCTTTACGGTAAATGCCCTTGGCGGTGGAAGTAATATTGATACCCGATTTGGGAAAACAGGTCCCGGAACGCTTTCGCTCGCCGGCGCCGGAACATTCAACGGGCAACTTATGATCAGTGATGGAACTCTCGTATTATCAAACAATACTGCCGCAGGAACCAACCAATCTATTCTCAAACGTGGCATAGATCTGGGGCTGAGTGTTAGCACTGCTCCGCAACCCAATAATGCAGCCATACTCGTTTCGAACGGAGTTACTGTCCCCCAATCTGTTTACATAGCCGATAATGTAAGCAATGCCACCAGAACTATCGGTGTAAGCGGTTCTGGCAGTGCCAGCTTCAGCAATGAAATTTACCTGGATGGCAACCTTACCCTGGACGCCGGGAATGGCAACACCCTCAACATTACCGGTTCAATGGTATTTCAGGACGGAATTATTGTTACCTCAGGCACAACCGTTCTCACCGGTTCTAATACCTATACAGGCTTAACAACAGTTTCAGGCGGAACGCTGCAACTTAACAAAAGCGGCGGCAGCACCATTCCGGCAGGCAACAATGTACTGGTAAATGGCGGAACCTTGAGAATCAGCAGCAACCAAACGCTAAATAACCTCACTGTTTCTTCAGGAACCTTACAGGTGGATGCAGGAACAACCCTTACCATAAACGGAACTTACACAGGCGGGGGTACCATCATCAACAATGGAACCATTGTATTGAATACAGCCTCCTTCCCGGGAAGCGCCAGCACGATCAGTTCTATGAACAACCTCACGGTGAACAGAGGAACCAGTTCGCCTGTGGTCTTGGATAAATCCATTGAAGTAACGGGAACCCTTACCCTAACAAGCGGCACATTGGATGTAAGCAACAATACACTTACCTTAAATACCGGATCGATATCCAGAACATCGGGAGATATCGCGGCTGATATGGGTACCATTATTTTCACCAACAGCACTCAGCTTACCATTCCTAATCAAACTTTTCTGAACAACAACATTTTAAATTTAACCGTAAACGGAGCCGGCGTAACTACAAACCAAAGTTTGAATATAACGGGGAACTTAAACCTTACAGCAGGCACCCTGGATATCGGAGCTACCTCACTGAACTATTCAGGCAGCTCTATCACCAGAAACACAGGCGATTTGGATGCAGATGCAGGCAACCTGGAATTTTCGAATACTGCAGCACTGACCCTGCCCGCTTCGGTTATCAAAAATGGTATCATTAACAATCTAACCTTGAATGGCAGCGGTGGTGTTACCCTGGGCCAGGCCATCACAGTTAATACCAGCATTGCCATGACTGCCGGGTTGTTAAATATTGGCAATAACAATCTTACCCTGGAAGGAAGCATCTCTGGCACGCCCGGTGCATCCAGCTACATTGCCACTACCGGAACAGGCAGCCTGAGAAAGAAATTTACCGCAACCGGATCATTCACCTACCCCATTGGCGATGGCGCATATACGCCACTGACCCTCAATTTTACCGGCGGAACCTTTTCCTCAGCCTACGCCTCCGTAAGAACGGACAATGTGAAACATGGCAGCAATATTTCCTCTAACCATTACCTAAAAAGGCACTGGGTTGTTAATCAAACAGGCATCAGTTCGTTTAATTGCAACGTAACATGTATTTATACCGATGCGGACATAGAAGGCACCGAAGGCAATATCTACTGTGGTAAATTCAATGGTTCTACATGGAGCCTGGGCAATCAGGCCGATGTAAACAACAATACCCTGACTTTCAACAACACAACATCGTTCAGCGATTTTACGGGCGGCGAACTTTCTACCCTGCCTGTTCACTGGCTGTTCAACCGCTGCAAACCCTTAGGCAATAAAGTACAACTAACATGGGGCGTAAGTGAAGAACCCGCTACCGGCATATATACCATCGAAAGATCTTCCGATGGACACATCTGGAAGCCTCTGGGAAGCAAAACACCTGTATTACCCTCATA
>CANHQZ010000056.1 GCA_947463125.1 Flavobacteriales bacterium
AATAAGAGGGCCTGTAATTTTCTCCCATGCATTTACCAGACGCACCTCAGTGATTTTCTGGGTAAGCCTGTACTTCTTAAACATTGCCTCAATCACAGCCGATATGTTGTTGTCTTTGTTATCCACGCGCCAGTTTACTCCTCTTATATCCGTATGCAAAATAAACCAGCAGGCCTATACCAAACCAAACGAAAAACCAGAACCAGTTATTGGCCGACATTCCCGTAAGCAGATAACCACATGTTGCAAGCCCAAGCACCGGAATGAGATTCCAGTTTTTCCAAATAGCAAGTACCGCCAAAACAACCATGAGCAGCCAGTAAAAAACAATAACAGGATTATCTGCCTGCTGGTAAAAAAACGAAGGCGACATTATCATAATCAATAACTGCACCAATAGCAATATCAAAGGGAAATAAACCGGTTTAATATAGGGCAGATGAAACGCCCCGTTTATCTTCTCTTTGCGGGGCAACAGCAATACGCCACCGCAAACCAGTACGAATGCAAACAAAGTTCCGATGCTGGTAAAGTCGAGTACAAACTTTTCATCTGTAAACAAGATGGGAACACCCACCACCAGACCGGTTACAATGGTGCTAAACCCCGGCGTTTTATACTTTGGATGAACCTCGGAAAACTTTTTGGGCAACAACCCATCCCGGCTCATGCTCATCCATATGCGAGGTTGTCCCATCTGAAATACCAGCAAAACACTGGCCATAGCAACCACTGCGCTGATGCTTACGAGGTATTCAAGCCAAACAATTCCTTTATACTGTAAGACGGTTGCAAGCGGATCGTCCACACCCAGCATTTTATAGGGCATCATTCCGGTGAGAACCAGAGAAATAAGTATGTATAAAACTGTGCATACCAGCAAAGAATAAAACATGCCTCTGGGCAGATTACGCTGCGGGTCTCTGGTTTCCTCTGCCATGGTGCTTACAGCATCAAACCCAATAAAGGTAAAAAACACTGCCGATACACCGGCCATTACACCACCGAAACCTTCAGGCATGAAAGGCTTGAAATTGACCGAATCGACATGGAAAAAACCAACGCCTATAACCAGCACAATTACCAGTAATTTCACAACAACCATAAGATTGGAAGCATTGCGGCTTTCTTTAACACCGGTAAACACCAGCCAGGTTATGAGAACATTGATAAGCAGGGCAGGCAAATCAAGGATTATACGCAAACCCATAATCACAGGGGCGGTATTCCATGCCAGCATTTCTTTTGACTTTAAGCCAGCTGAAGGCATTTTGGCTGCTGCAGAGCAGGATGCATAATCGGTGGTAATCCATGCCGGCATATGCACTCCCAGGCTTTCCACAAGGTGCGTAAAATATCCCGACCAGCTGAAAGCCACATATATATTGCCAATGCTGTATTCCATCAGCAGCGCCCAGCCTATAATCCAGGCAAAAAGTTCACCGAAAGAGGCATAGGCATAAGTGTAGGCACTGCCGGCAACAGGAATACGCGACGAAAACTCGGCGTAGCACATGGCTGCAAAACCACAGGCAACTGCACAGAGAATAAACAAAAAAATCACACCCGGCCCACCCGAAGCACAGGCTTGCCCCACCGAACTAAAAATACCTCCGCCAATAATGGCCGCTATCCCCAGCATAGTAAGATCCCGAACACCGAGCACACGGTGCAGCGCATGGCCTTCCTCCTGAAAAAAATCACGCTTGGTCCTTCTGATATTATGCCAGAATTGATGCAGCATCTTCTACTGCGATATTACCTCTAAAATTCGGGTATTTGAATATTGAAATGTGAATTTTTTTATCTAATTTCGTTTTAAAGTGCGCAGTTTTTATGCATGGTGTTTTGCTTCGCTGATGCTGTTAAGCAGCGGCAGTATGCAGCTTGTGCTGCACAGTTGCCCGGGCTGTGGCGTTTTTGTATTCACCGACTGCGGCATGCACGAATCCGGCGAAAGCCACGATATGCCGGTTTGCTGCAAAAAGAAGTTTCCAGCCCAAAAACCAAAACAGGATTGTGGTAATTGTGAAGATTACTTTGTTTTCAGCATAACACCGAAATTTGGCAGTGTTGTAAGGGCAGAAACCGGCGAACCTCCGGTATTTACAATAGCAAACACCCCGTGCATTGATGAAAGTAAATGGGTCTTGGGATCAGATGAATTCCATCAAATTCAAACAGAACGTCCTCCAAAATTAAATCACTTTCAAGCCCTGCATTGTTCCTGGCTGATTTAGCATTTCATTCTTTTATCGGTTTCCCGCAAAGCGGAATTGAAAACGTATTTACCTCAAAAACAAAAGAATGAAAAAACATGAAAAACCTTATTATTATTACCATCGCTGCCTTGGCAATATCCTTTGGCAAGCCACCCAAATATGAAACTGTTTCCTTCAGCGTTGAAGGAACCTGCTCTATGTGCAAAGACCGCATAGAAGAAGCACTGGATAAGCGCGGCATCCGCAAGGCCATCTATAATCCGGATGAAAAAATGCTTACCGTAATATTCAACCCCAAAAAGCTGGAAGTGATTCAACTGCACAATCTGGTAGCCATTGCAGGGCATGACACCGAACTGGTGAAAGCCAGCAATGCGGCTTACATGGCACTCCCCGATTGCTGCCGATACAGAGAGGGGGCAAAATGCGACGACTGAAGGGATGCTTCCTGCTTTTTGCCGCTGCATACTCACCGAATTTATTAGCCCAGACGGATACAACACGTCCGAGAAACGAAGTAGAAATTACGGGCGATAAAAAGGGAATTACCGGAGGCAAGGGCATACAAAAATCAGAAATCCTCACGGAAAACGAGTTTAAAAAGGCAGCATGCTGCACCCTTAGTGAGAGTTTTGAAACCACCAACACCCTGGAAGTGAGCAATGCCGACGGGGTGAGTGGCATCCGTCAGATAGAAATGCTGGGGCTGGCAGGCAAATATGTTCAAATGAGCCAGTCCAACATGCCATCCGTAAGAGGTTTATCTGTTTTGACAGGACTCAGCCACATTCCGGGACCTATGGTTTCTGCGGTTCACCTTTCCAAAGGCACAGGCAGCATAACCGAAGGCTTTGAAGGCTTAACCGGCGGAATAAACTATGCACTGAAACAGGAGCCTACTGAACCCAAGCTGTTTTTGAATGCATATCTGAACAACCAACTGAGGGGCGAAGTAAACCTAATTTCTAAACAACGCATCAACCACCGAACCTTCAACCACACGTTTATGCATTATGGCGGTCAGTGGAAAACTATGGATTTCGGTGGGGACGGCTTTACCGACATGCCCCTCTCCAACCGCATTTTTATTGGAAACCAGGTCTCTCGGTACAACAAAAAAAATGAATGGATTTTGGGATTTACGCACGTAAATGATGAAAGACGCGGTGGCGATTTACATCACTTCATGCACAAGGAACCGGAAAATGATGTCTTCCATTTTAACATGAAAGAACAAAAAACGGATGTATGGGGCAAGTTTGGCATTTTTCTGAATAAGGAAGCAACCCGAAGTATTGGCCAAATTCTTCACGTAAACCGTCAGAAAATACATTCTTTACTTAATAGCCTAAGAAACAGACATTATGAGGGTAAACAGTTAAGCCTCTTTTACAGTGCCATTTATGCCACACCCGATAAAAAGCCCATCAGCACACGAAGTGGCATAAGTGTTATGGTTGACAAGGTGAATGAAACCCTTTCCGATTCCGGAAATATGCGCTTCAATCCATCAAGGAATGAGCAAAACTTCGGTGCCTTCTCAGAATGGGTGTTCAAGTCGGGTGAAAGCAGTCTGGTACTGGGTCTCAGGTCAGATTACAACAATCTTTTCGGCTGGCTGATCACACCCAGAATCCATGCCAAATGGGAAATAGATGAAAAGGGGAAAATGCTCCATTTTCAAATGGGACGTGGCGCGAGAACACCCTGGGTTCTGGCGGAACATTTGCCTTTATTTATCAGCAACCGCAATATTCAAATCATGGATTTCCGTAACAACGGTGCATACGGTCAGCGACGTGAAGATGCCATCAATACCGGTATAAGTCTCACGCTGCCTTTCAGGATGTTTGGCTATCCAGCCAAATTTATTACGGATGCATTTCACACCCGCTTTTTGCACCTGATTGGCGCAGACCGAGATCATCGGCCCGATTTGATTGTCATTGGCAAAATTGACCAAAGCCGTTACAATGCCATTCAAACCGATTTGCAGTTGCAACCACACCGAAGAGTCGAACTGAGATTGAGTTATCGCTTCATCGAAAACCTGCTGTGGCTAGGCGGCAGTATGAGGCAGCAGCCTTTATTGTCGAAGCACAGATTTGTTGGTGTTTTGAGCGTCAAAAACCGCAAAAAGTGGTATATGGATGCCATCGTTCAGTGGAACAGCCCAAAAAGGTTACCGGAAACCATCAGTCTGCCCGAAAAGGAGCAGATGCCGGTCTGGAGTCCTTCCTATGCCATTGTAAATCTTCAAATCAGGAAGGATTTTGGTAAAAAATGGGAGTGGTATGCCGGAGGTGAAAATTTGTTGAACGTTGTACAGAAAAATCCGGTGCTTTCTGCCTCAAATCCAAACCAACCATGGTTTGATGCCGCTTATGCCTGGGGGCCTGTAAACGGCGTAAATATGTACACGGGATTCCGCTTAAAAATCAAATAATCCGGATTATTCCAGGCTCTTATGAATCTTCTCGCTTTGGGGTAATTTTCCGTAAACGTAGTGATCAATCCAATTACGCACCAGTTCTGAAAGATACTCCTCCACCACGATTCTAAAGCGCTCTTTATTCTTATCAGTCATTGGGCTTGTACCCAAAACATTCTGTATATCTGACTTGTCAAAAATGCCATTTTTAAAGGTGATTTTTGCCATTGCTACATCATCTCCACAGGTAGCATAAAAGTGAATGGGGGTTTTGTCTGAAGGGAATAAGCAAATCTCTATTCCTTTATATTCCAGCAACACAATCTGGGATGTTTTAACTACGGTAGCCGTCGTATCCATATTCCGCTTAAACGAATAAATACCGTATCAAAGATAAATCCTTTTTTAAACAAAATGTACAATGATTAAATTATTTTTTAAACAAAATAGGAATAGCAGCGGATATTTCGCTATAAAGTCTCTGCCACTCAGGTTTGTTTTTAAGCAGTTCGGCCTGCAATTCAATGCTGTTGTAATCAGCCCTAATGGCCGGCCCGGTTTGTGCCTCGTTGGGATTTAAATGCTGCAGTTTCTGAACAGTCTGCCTGATGATAGGCAACAGCATCTTTGGATCAAGGTCACTTGCCGTGAGAACTTCCCCGGCAAATACAAACATGGCATTGCTGAAATTATTGGCTATTACCGCTGCCAGGTGTGCGGTCTGACGTTCATGCAGTCCGCTGATCAAGGGTTTGGATCCGGCCTTTTGGAAAAGCAATGTTAGAGCCTGCCCTAGCTCCGGTAAGCGGGATTCAATAAAAACGGGGACATCATTCCAAACAGGTGGCACCTGCGCAGAAAAGGTCTGCATGGGCCAGCAAACAGCATCACACGGCTGAAAAAGTGGCTGCATGCCGCTACAGTGCACTACTGCCGAAAACCGCTGCTTCAGTGCTGTAGCCGCTGATGCAATAAATCGGTCCGGTATGCACAAAAACACCCCTGCACTTTTATCTGTATGGGTTTCGAAATCAAAAACCGGTTCAAACGATGATGAGACATTTCTGCTTAGCCAACCGCCAAATTCAATGTCATCCGATTTTTGCAGCAAATCTCCAAGGGCACTGCCCATGTTTCCGGTTCCGGCGATATACCACTTATGCGGAAGCATTTTGTTTAACCCTGTAAACCACGGCCATGGCAAAACCGATTACCATAATTATGGTTCCTGCCCAAACCAGATTTATCCAGGGGAATTCAATGGCTTTGATAACAATGTAGTTTTTCTGAGGCGTTCTTTCGCCGGTTTTAATCAAAAAGCGCACTTTATCAGCAGCTTGTCCGGGTTCGGGAACTTCAATATTCACAATATCGGCAAGCACACCTAGTTCCGAACTCATGGCAGGAATGGATGAAAAATTGTTTTCTGCCATATTCACAACAAACTTCGGAAACAAAACGGCTGAATCCTGCAGGCGGACTGCAGTTATGCGCAGCTGCACACCGGCTCCTTCATCGCTGTTGAAGCGCGTAACGCTGTCAATTCTAAGCTTGATTTTACCGGAAGATGTGAGGATGGATTCTCCCGGTGCTGCAACGGTTTCCTGAAAATCACTGAAAGGCTCTTTCTTCTCCAGACTGCTCTCATAATTGACATGGGTAAATATGTCGCGGCTGATGTAATGCCTGGTGCTGGGTTCGGCAAGCAAGCCCATTTTGGGGTTGTTCTGTGTTTTTGGGTACAGGGAAAAACTATCTGCCAGCGATCCATCTTTGTTGATTTTGGCAAAAAACACCCTGAAATACTTATCAATGCTGTCATTGCCTTTTCCCTGTATCACCTGCTGATACGTAGCGGTAAATTCCCCAAGCTGAACGGGCTGCTTCTGATATAAAATCACATTTTCACGGTTGAACTTAACCGCTTTTTCATCAACCTTACCGTCTTTATTCAGCTCTGAGGCAAAGCGAATACCTTCGGTAGAAGTTAATATCTTTTGATTTACGGAAGAAACCAGCACACCTACAAGCAAAATTCCGAATCCGGCATGCGCTACACTCCCGCCCCAGGCAAGCCAAACCAATTTCTGCTGCTGACGCAGATACATCACATTGGCAACAAACAGCATCACACCAACAAACAAAAACAGCAGATACTTGGGCTGGCCTATTCCAAAATTCAGGTTTACCAGCAGGGTCACTGCCAAACTAATTGCTGCAACCGTAATAAGTTGCTTACCCAGAACCCTGGCATCGGTATCGCGCCAGCGAAAATACTGTCCTATGGCCATCAGCAACATTACGGGCATAGCCAGCCAAAGCTGAAAAGCATTGTATTCTTCGGGTTTGGCCGGAGCTTTACTAAAACCGAATAATTTATTAAATACCGGAATGGAAGTAGCTGAAAATACCTGGACAAGGGATAATATCAGAAACATAGCCCCGATAAACATCCAGAGTTCGCGGCTCAGCCAGCGTTCATCATCCTGCTGTGTTCTGGTTCTTACATACAATTGATAAATAAACCAGGAAAAAACACCGGTGAATACAATCACCCCGGTCCACTTCATGATTTGGGTAAGCTGCGCCTGATTACTTTTGCCGCCAAACAGGGTTAGCAGGCTAAATATAAGTACGAGTGCAACAAATCCGAGAATTACGGAACGTCGCAACATTGCACTTCGCAAAGCCGACAGCACGCTCAGCAGCATTAACGAAAGCAATAGAATTAGCAATTGACCACTCAAACCCAGATCGGTGAAGGAATGCACACTGGCTTCGCCAAGAATACCGCTTCGGGTAAGGAATGTAGCGTACAGTACCAGCCAGAAACTAAGCTGAACCAGCAAATGAGCCGTAAATAAATGGCGGCCTGTGCTTTTGGAAATCAGCAGCATATGGGAAGCGGAAGCCATAATGAGCCATGGCATTAGGCTGGCATTTTCGACCGGATCCCAGGCCCAGTAACCACCGAAAGAAAGGCTTTCATAGGCCCAGAAACCGCCCATGATAATGCCGGCGCCCAAAATCCCTACACATACAAGACTCCAGGTGATGGCAGGGCTTATCCAGCCGCGGTCGTTGTTTTTCCATAAACCTGCTATACTGTAGGCAAACGGCACCATAGCAGTAGCAAAGCCGAGGAACAAGGTCGGCGGATGAATCACCATCCAGTAATTCTGCAGCAGCTGGTTCAGCCCGTTTCCGTCTTTGAAAATCTGTAGATAATTAGCCGGTCCGCCAACGGTTCCCATGACGGGTATTTGCAGAAAATCCGGTCTTTGCTCTCTCAGCAAATCAAAGGGACTGCTTCCAATATGAATAGGCCATTCCGCGCTTCCTTGACCCAAGCCCAGCAACATGGTGCTTAAACCCAGCTGAACAAAGGCAATGACTGCCATAACCGGGCTTTCCCAGTTTCCCGCTTTACGAACCAGAATCAATCCCAGCAAGGCGTTCCAGAACATCCAAAGCAGAAAACTTCCCTCCTGTCCTTCCCAGAAACACGAAATCATATAATACACCGGAAGTGAATTGCTGCTGTGCCTCCAGGCATAATAGTATTCGTAGCGGTGCTTGAAGATAATCCAGAAAAGGATGGTAAAAATGGCAAGTACAGAGAAAGCCTGCACATAAAACATCCTGCGGGCCCATTGCCGGTCAGACTGCAGCTCGTTATTTGCCGACCTGTAGTAAAACAGTGCCGCACCCAGTGAAGCAACCGTGCAAAGAACAATAAAAAACTGGCCCAGGTTTCCCGGCCACAGCAATTCTCCGTTAAACTGAATATTTTCCAAAGCTTAGCGGTTGTTTACAGGTTCGTCTTCGTACTTACTCGGGCATTTACTGAGTATGGAATTGGCCCTGAAATAATCTTCTTCCTGGTAACCAATAAGCACCAGCTTCTGGCTTCGTTCCATATCCTGAGGTTTTGGTCTGCCGTATATCACCTTCATTTCCTTTCCAAGACTGTCAATAGCCCAGAATTCAAGGTAATTGGGATCTTTCTGTGGATTGTATAAAACAGGTTTCTGCTTATTGAGCTGACAAACCACATGGTATTCTTTGCCGGGATTTTCCTTGGCAAGTTCCTGCGCATCCTTGAATGCAATGTACTGGGTGGTATTGCCATATAAACTCACCACCGCCCCGATTCCGGCCGCAGCCATCAAGAGCAAGATAATGTGTAATGGTTTCATGACTGATTTTCCTTTTCCTTCTCCAGGCTGCTAACCTTTCTGTCCAGGTATATCAGATATCCAATAATACCGGCAAATATGATTATCAGAACCGACGCAACGACATTAAATTTTGCATTGCCTCGCATGGGACTGTTTTGAGCCAGCAATGGCGAAGCACTGCAAAGCAATAAGAGCAGTAATGTTTGGAAAATTGACTTTTTTTTCATATATTAAGAAATCGGAAACTTTAATTTATTGATTCTGTACTGCAGCGAGGCAATCCATAGAAACAGCAATATCCAGCCTGCCACTGCAGGATAAAAAAACAGCCGCATGGTATTGTCAAGATCGTATTGATTGAAACCAACCGTTCCGCCAGCGCCGGGATGAAGGCTATCGCCACTGAGCTTGGGCATGATTACGATAAGTGCAATAAAAATCGGGAACACAAACAGGTTATAAACCGCGCTGATGCGGGCTTTCTGGTAATCATCGCGAATGCCTGAGCGCAAAAGCAGATAAGCACAATACATTAGCATACCGATGGCTACACCATTCAGTTTTGGATCGCGGGGCCACCAGCTGTCCCAGGTTACACTGGCCCACACAGAACCAGTTGCACAGCCCAGAAAACCGGCAAGAATGGCTGTACGAATCAGTGCATCGCTGCGCATATCAAAAGACAAATCCTGTTTTACCAGATACTTAGCCGAATACACTGCCGAAACCAGCAGCAATAAGATCATGCTGAACCACATGGGCACGTGGTAGAAAAGGTTACGGATGCTTTCATTTAGGATGGGACGGTTTGGGAAAGCCATCACATGGGCATCTTTCTCATTCACGCTCACAGATTCTGCATTGCTGCTTCCTGTATCTGAAGATGCGCGGGTTATGGAAACCGCAGATGGGAAAGCCATCCAGCGACCATTTGCCAAAACATAGAGATTGCTCATGCCTTCAGGACCTGTTTTGCCCAATACGGGCATAAAATCTGCCTGCAAAACGCCCGTATCGTATACAAGACGGGTGGCCACAAAACCGTACTTGCCGCCCAGCACAGCTTTTTCAGGCTTGAAGTCTTTACCCGGATTGTATATGTCAATATTGAGTGTAGTTGTAGTATCAGAGCTAATATTGAGCTTGTCAACACCCGTAATACCGGTCTTAAGAGGAAGAAACAATCCACCTATGAAGACATATACAAGTAAAATAACCCCGATTATTTTCCAGAATTGCTTTGCCATCACGCCTTCACTCCAGCTATTTTTCTTCGTTTGATTTCGGTTTCAATCAGGGAAAGCTCGCGTCCCATCTGACCTGCCACACTGCTATTTTCGCTGGCCCTCCTTGTTAGATAAGGAATGACGGCCTTCACAGGACCATAAGGCACGTATTTGCAAACATTGTATCCGGCATTGCTGAGGTTGTAGGAAATATGATCGCTCATACCCAGCAGCTGACTGAACCATATACGTTCATCTGAACATTTCAGCTGCTTTTCTTCCATCAGCTCCATGAGATATCTGCTGCTGTTTTCATTGTGGGTTCCGGCGCAGATGCTAACCTTTTCAATATGATGAACACAGTGTTTGAGTGCCTCATTGTAATCCCTGTCAGATGCTGCTTTATCGGGCTGGATTGGATCTTGATATCCCATTTCGACGGCGCGTTTACGTTCTTTTTCCATGTAAGCGCCCCGCACCAGTTTAAAACCCAGAAACCATGTGGCGTCCACAATCTGTGATTTCAGATATTCAAGCCTGTCGTGCCTGTAGAGCTGAATGGTATTGAATACAATGGCACTCTTGGTGTTGTGGCGGCGGGCAGCTTCTTCCGTAAGGCGGTCAATAGCATCCTGTATCCAGCTCTCCTCCGCATCTACAAAAATTCTTACCTGCTTTTCCTCGGCATAGCTGCAGATTTTATTGAAACGATCTACACCGCGCTGCCATTCTTCTTTTTCCTGTTCGCTAAGCGACGCGTGTTTGCTCATTTTTTCAAGCAGGGCAAACCGAATGATACCGGTAGTTTTAAACACAGAAAACGGAATATGACTATTGCCTGCTGCCGCAACAATGGTTTTCAAAATTTCCGCACAGGTCGCATTAAAATTATCTTCGCTCTGCTCTCCCTCTACGGAATAGTCCAAAATGGTTCCGATGCGAGATGCTGCCAGTCTGTCTATAGTTTTATTGCAGGTTTCAATATCCTCCCCTCCGCAGAACTGTTCAAAAATGGTATTTTTGATTAGGTTCTTAAATCCAAGAGCAATGGCTACACTGGCCATAGGCGGCCCGAGGGTTAGCAATCCGGGGAAGTTAAAGCTTCTGAAAAGCAGGCGGGCTTTGCTCAAACCCGCATTCGACATATGTGCAAATGCGACTTCGGTATTGGAAAATTCAACGAGTGAATTTTGCATATTCATTTGTTACTGCAAAAGAACAACAGAAACCCCAAGGTTTATGCACAAATTAAACATAAAATGGTCAGTTGTTTTATCAGGGCAGCCGCAACCCCAACTTATCTATCATCTCTCTCCACTCAGGATTCTTTGACAGCATGAATTCGAGTTTTTCCTTCTCCGTGTATGGCTTTCTGTCGGTTATTTCTGCCGCTCCTTTCTCTATGCGCAGTGATTGAATCTTACCGCCTGTCTTTTGAGAAACAAACCGGATAAAATCCATACGAACCTCTTCAATGGCATCCTGTTGCGATGCCGAAGCAACCGTCACAACCACATCATTGCCCTGTAGCGAAGGTGATATTGCCTTCATAAGACTGGATGCCCTTACACCAACTGTTTGACTGAACTCAAGCCAGTACTCAACAATCGTTTCCTGCGATACGGCAGCAGTTTCGGCCACTTTCAGTTCCTCCTGCGGCGGCTCATCGTATGCAATCTCTGACTGTACAACTGAAACCTCTGCGGATTTATCCTCCTTTACAGACAGGTTGCGGTCTTCCTGCTTCTTTTGTTTGAAAGCATCAAATCCGGAAAGTTGTATTCTGGATTCCTGTACTTTGGTTGCAAGTTTCTCTGTGGAATCAACCTCGCGGGGAGGAGCCGGATCTTTAGCCCTGTTTACGGGTTCAGGGCTTTTTTTTTTAATTCCTCCAGTGTGGCTACGGTGGAAATAAATGATTTGAGGTTCGCCAGCTTCATGAGAGTAAGCTCCAGCAACAGTCTGGGATGACGGCTGACTTTATATTTCTCATCACACTCATTAAGCAAATGCAGACCATTCAAAATGAGCGAAAACCCCATGGCTGAGGCCTGTTCGGCGTATTTCTGCCTGAAATTGTCTGACATATCCAGCAATGCCGCCGTACGACTGTCTTTGCAGACTGCAAGATTGCGAAAATGCGCAGTGAGGCCGGATACAAAAACTGAGCCATCGAAACCCCTGCGAATAATACTGTCCAGGGTTAAAATGCAACTGCCTGTATCGCCATTCAGCACCGCATCGGTTACTTCAAAATACGTATCGGCATCGAGTTCATTGAGCACTTCCACCGCTTTGGCATAGGTAAGTCCTCCATCGCTGTAACTGACAAGCTGATCAAAAATAGAGAGCGCATCACGTAATCCTCCGTCTGCTTTGCGCGCAATCAGGTGCAGAGCATCATCCTCAACCGAAACACCCTCTTTTTGAGCAATTTCCCTAAGATGATCCACCATATCCCTGACTTCAATCCGGTTAAAATTGAATACCTGACAACGACTTAGGATGGTGGGCAGAATCTTGTGCTTCTCAGTAGTTGCCAGAATAAAGATGGCATAGGGAGGCGGTTCTTCCAGTGTCTTCAAAAAAGCATTGAAAGCACTTGCAGAAAGCATGTGCACCTCATCGATAATGTAAACCTTGTATTTGCCAACCTGCGGTGGAATCCTGACCTGATCGAGCAGGTTTCGCATGTCATCCACCGAATTGTTGCTGGCGGCATCAAGTTCAAAAATATTGAAAGCAAAATCCTGTTTTGGATCTACCTCACCGCCCTGACTATTGATAACCTTAGCCAGAATCCTTGCGCAGGTCGTTTTTCCTACACCTCTTGGACCGGTAAACAAAAATGCCTGAGCCAGCTTATTGCTTTCTATTTCGCGCATCAGCGTATCAGCCACATGCTTCTGCCCTACCACTGCATCGAAGTGGGTAGGACGATACTTACGCGCTGATACGATGTACTGTTCCATGAACGGATTGCAAAATAAAACGGAAGGCAGCAGGTTG
>CANHQZ010000057.1 GCA_947463125.1 Flavobacteriales bacterium
CCCATGCAGATAACCCTTTTTGATGCCACGGGCCGCAGGGTTCTATCTCAAAAATTGAAAGAGGGTGCCCACACGCTGGATGTATCCGGCATGACGGGCGGTTTGTACCGCTTGCAATCCGGTAATGAAGTAATACCCGTCATCATTCCATAAAAAACACAGCAATACAATAACTTATCATGAAAAGCAACATACTTTCGTTACTCGTTTTCACAGCCATTTTCACTTACACCACAACCGCCCAGGCGCAGGTAGGAATTGGCACCAACAGCCCCGGTGCATCTGCCCAGTTGGAGGTGACCAGCACAAGTAAAGGGTTTTTACCACCACGCGTTACTTTACAAGGGACGGATGACGCAACCAAAGGAACTCCCACCATTGTGAGCCCGGCCACAGGTCTGCTGGTCTATAACTCAGCCTCAGCAGGCAGCGGCGCTACTGCAGTTACCCCCGGTTTTTACTATTATGATGGTGCCAAATGGCAGCGCATTATCAACCAGCAGCCGGATGCGACGGTTACTTTTGATGGTGCAAATCCCAATTCCGGGACAAATTTTTCCGGTACCACCCAAAGCAGAGATTTTATTTATGTGAGTAATACAGACAATTCCCAATGGACATGGAACGGATCTGCCTATGTAACCTTCACACCTGCGCCGAGTACACCTTGGTATCAGTCCGGAGGAACAATCGATGCAGGAAGTAGTAAAACAGGAACGGTGTATCGCACGGGCAGTGTAGGTATCGGTTCCAATACTACACCAAACACCAATTCTCTATTGGATTTAAATAGCACCACAAAAGGATTTTTGCCCCCCAGGATGACATCAACCCAGCGAAACGCATTAACTACACCCGCTGGTTTGGTTGTCTATAATAGTACAGATAATCGCTTGGATGTGCTGCAAAATACTACCTGGCGCAGTTTAGCCACTTTAGATGGAACTGAAACACTTACAAACAAAACGCTTACCACACCCACTATTGCCAGTGGCAGCAGCCAATGGCCTTCATCTTTGAGTATCACACCTACAACTCATGTAAACAGTAAGAGAGCTGCCATATGGATTGATGGGTGGTCTTTACTACAAGATATTGCAGGCGATGGAACAAAGAATTTTGGAATTGGCCAAACCGTCTTGGGTTCGCCAACAACCTACCCTGTCAGACTATTTATTCATACTTCAGGAAATGTTGGTATAGGGAATGAACTACCCAACGCCCGTTTAGATATCCGTACCAGCCCGGCCAGTACCTCAGATCCCGGGGTAGGTTATTTGGGTATCGGAACCACCTCCACTGCCGCTAACACTGCCGGCGCCGGCGCTATCCGATACAGCACATCCAGCGGTGGTGTGCTACAATATAGTAATGGAACAGCATGGAATACATTTAGTAGCAATGTACAAAAATCACTAGTTTCTGGATATTTTAATGCCTCTACATACGGAAATACATTTTATGGAGATCTTACTGCTACAGAAGTATTAGATGTAAACAATGACTTTGCTTCAAGTACTTTTACAGCTCCGAGAACAGGTTACTATACTTTTACTGCCACAATAAGTAGCAATAGTGATAATGATATTATGTTAAATGGCACCTGGGAACTTCAAGTTACACCAAGTTCTGGAGACAAAATGGTCTCTAGATATATTTCGCCTGCTGCGTCTACCAACTATACAGCAACTGTGACTGGTGCATATACGGTACAATTGACAGCAGGAGCTACAGTGAAATTCCAAATCTATAATAGTACCGGATCATCAAAAACACTTGCAGGACAAGACTATAATAGGTTTTCGATTGTGGAGAATTAATTAATCCCTTCGCCCATGGTTGCAACCATGGGCAAAGGGTGGACCATGCGCCGTTCAATTATTACACAACGCCATTCGGTCGCATAAACGGACAATCTACTTATTCCAGACCTTCCTCACGTAATACTCGCTGAATCCAGTAAGCTGTGATATCTCTGCGGCCGATTTTCCTGCTTTCCTTAACTTCTTTACCTGCTCCATCCTCAGTCGGTTTATGAAAGCACCCGGCTTTTCAGGGTCAAGGATGCTGTAAATAACCGCATGGTTGGTTTTAAACCGCTCCGATATGGATTTCAGGCTTGCCTGTGCCAGGTTTTCCTTAATGAAGGTTTCTATATCCTCCCGGGTTGTTTTAGGAACGTCAGAAGCCGGCAATTCTTCTTCTATGAATTTCAGACGGAGGCGAGAGCGATACAACAAGTAGGAGAGTGCCGCCACAAACAGCCCCAGGCCGGCAATCAGCAGGACTAGGAAAACCGGGATTTGTGTTTTGCCCCCCGCCATTTTCATGGTGCGCTCCGCCAACTGCTCCAGGTGCCGCACATCCAGCACGTACAGGCCATCTATACTGCCGGCAAACAGGCTGTCGCCCTGCAGGTAAAGCCCCCTGCGGTTAAATTCCACCCCCTTTATCAGTTCCGACATCTTGTTGGAGGCGGCATCGTAGCGAAAAAGGCCCGCATCCGTAGCAATCACAAAATCAGAGCCCCCCAGGTGTTGCAGGGTATGGGCTTTTTTCAGCGTAGCTAACTGTTTGAAGGTGCCGTCGGCATTGACGGTAAACAAACCCTCATTGCTGAGCAGATAATTGCTCAGATTGCCAATATAGCCGTCCAGAATGGGCGCCGGTAGGGTGTAAATCTCTTTGGTTTTTTGTGTGGCAGGTGTAATGGACATGAATTTTCTGCCCGCAGAGAAATACAGTGCTCCCCGGTTTTCCCCGAGCAGCGTCACTTCAGCGTCCTTATCTTGTGGCCTGTACAGGGAATGGGCTTCTGTAAGTGATTCGTTTATGCTTGCCAGATCTGTTTTGGCAGAAACAAAATATTGTTTGTGATACGAAGAATACATCACATCACTCACCCATTCGAAGTTGAAGCCCTTGGGCATTTCCAATCTGCATACAGGAAGGCTGTCGCCTTTTTGAAGATCGGCTATCACCAGCGAACTGTAGCATATAAAAGCTTTCCCGTTCAGTTCCCGTATGCGGCCATCCGTAAATTTCGGAAAGCGCATGTCGGGTCCGATTTTGATTCCGCGGTAGTAAATGCCCGAGTAGGTCCCTACGAAATTCCGCGATGCGGTTCTCACGCTGTGGTTGCGGTAGTTGTGGTTAAAAGGCAGTATTTCGTAGATGTGCATTTTACCTCCGGAAGTGATGTAGAAAAAGTCTTCCGTTCCGGCGTGATATTCGTCGCGGCTTTCGGTAGCAAAAGGCAACATGTGGCTGTAGGTGGTCTGGTTGTGGTATTTGATGCCATTGGGATCAATAACAGGATTTTCTTTTTTGTCCAAAGTCAGGTATCCGATACGGTCGTCGAGTTTTGACGGTGTTGCCCCATCAAATAAATATACACCTTCAGAGGTGCCGGCATAAATTATCCCGTCTCCCCCTTTCAGCACATTGTAATAAAAAGGACTGGAGGCCATGGAATACAAAAGGGTGTCCCTCAGTTGTCCAAATACCTGATGAGCGAGGAAAAATGCGAGATACGCAAGCCAAATTTTTATTTTCAAAGGGATGTTACGGGAGTTTTTTTAACAGCTGCGAAGAAATGTCAACTATGCGATAATTCAAAATTATCATTAAAAATTAACACATTGGTTTTGAAATAATGCCATGTTGTGTAGTAAAGCAGGCAGGCTCACTGCCTCTAATTTTGAACCCGAATACCATTGTCTGTCATGTTTTTATTTCCCTCCTTCGATTTAACTTTTCGCTGTAAATCCCTTTTAGCCGCCTTGTCGGCTGCCCTAATTAGCCTTCCATGCACTGCGCAGTTATACATCGGTTCCGATGCCAATTCCCTGGTCATCAAATCGGGAGAATCATTCAGCTATGAAGGATTGACCCTGACTCCATCGGCAGATTTTGTGCTCACCAATACCACCCTTACCCGCACCGATGCCAAAACCATTTCGCCTGCGCCATCCGCAGATTACATAGCCCGTTATTTCAGTTTTAGTAATACCACCCCTGCATTTAGCGGCACTATCCGTCTCTCGTATTCAGGGGCAACCCTCACGCCGCTTTCGGCCGGTGGGTTAGAATTGAACATCAGGACCAACGCAACCCAGTGGGTGAATATAAGTGGTACCGACAATAATGGCAGTAGTTATGTGGAAGCTACGGGTGTTAACAGCCGCACCCTCAATACGCTAACCCTGGGTTCCAATATTGCCCCATTGCCAGTTAGCTGGCTGGAGTTTAGGGCGTTAAAGAAAGACAACACCGCGGTGCTGAACTGGATAACGGCGTCAGAACAAAACACGCAGGATTTTCTGGTGCAGCATAACAGGGCAGGCAGCTGGGAAACGCTGGGATCGGTAAAGGCGGCTGGCAACTCCGCCACGCCATTGCGCTACAGCTACAGCCACACCAAACCGCTAAAAGGCCATAATCATTACCGACTAATACAGCGAGACCGGGATGGTAAACAGAGCTTTAGTGAAATTGCCACTGTATGGATGGGAGAGGGCAGCGCCGGCATCAGCGTGTTTCCTAACCCGGTTCAGAACCACCTCTTAAAAATAACCACGACCGAACCCACCCAGATTTCCCTCTACGATGCCACGGGCCGTAAGGTTTTGTCTCAAAACCTGAAAGAAGGAACCCACACGATGGATGCTTCGGGCTTGCCTGGCGGATTGTACCGCCTGCAAGCAGGCAATGCAGTAATCCCCGTTATCATTCCATAAAATACAAACAAAGAACATACCATGAAAAGCAACATACTTTCGTTACTCGTTTTCACAGCCATTTTTGCCTACACAACCACTACTCAGGCCCAGGTAGGTATCGGTACCGCTTCCCCAAATGCATCTGCCCAGCTGGAAATCAGCAGCAGCAGTAAAGGGTTTCTGCCACCCCGGGTTACCCTAACTGGAACCGCAGATGCAACGACAATAGCCAGCCCGGCCACGGGGCTGATGGTTTACAACACCGCCACAGCCGGAACAGCTCCGGCAAATGTTACGCCCGGCATTTACTACTACGATGGCTCCAAATGGCAGCGGGTTATCAACCAGCAGCCTGATGCCACAGTGGAATTTGATAAAGCAACACCCACGACGACAGGGGTTGTCTTTACTCCCAATACCCCCACAAGCAAAGATGTTATTTATGTGAGTACGGTTGACAATTCCCAATGGACTTGGAATGGCACGGCCTATGTAACCTACACGCCGCCTGCCAGCACAGCCTGGATGCTATCAGGAGGAACCAGTGATGCAGGCAGCAATAAGTCTTCGGCAATTTACAGATCCGGCAAGGTGGGTATAGGTACAGGAACTACGGCACCTACTGCCGGATTGGAAATTCTGACAGACGGTTCTGCGTTGAATGCTTTGAGGGTGTCATCAAATCAAGCCTATAATTCAAGCCCGGATGCGGGTATAGGATTTAGATTTAAATACAATACTGCGGGAGATTACACTTCAGGAGCTGTTATTAGTGGTATTAAAGAAAATGCCACAGATGGCAATCAATCCGGAAGTTTACGGTTTATGACCAATAGCGCTGGTACGATAGCTGAAAGAATGCGTATTTCTTCGTCAGGAAGTGTGGGTATTGGCAATACAGCACCTAACGCCCGTTTAGATATCCGCACCAATCCCACCAGTACTTCTGATCCCGGTGCCGGGTATTTGGGTATTGGAACTACATCTACTGCCGCCAACACTGCCGGGGCCGGTGCTATCCGATACAGCACATCCAGCGGTGGTGAGTTGCAATACAGCAATGGTGTTACATGGAATACGTTATCCAGCAATGTCCAAAAGTCTGTTGTGGCCGGTTATTTTTCAAGTTCAAGTGGAACGGGTTTGATAACACTTGGTTGCACGGAAACGCAAGACCGCAATGGAGATTTTGCAAGCAATGAATTTACAGCGCCTCGAACCGGCTTATATTTGGTAACGGTCAATATTCTTACTGCTTCAAAAGGGTGGTCTGTTGGGGAAGAATTAAATATTGGAGCATATCGGGTAGGCACATCTACTGCGTATTTTCTGGGTGAATATTTCGCACAAGCAGCCATTACAACTTTTGGAGGAACGAGTTCATCGTGTGTAGTATCTTTAACTGCAGGCGATAAGTTGAATTTCAGGGCATACACATTGGGTGGTTTTGCATTGTACGGTCAGAGTTACAATCAATTTTCTATCACAGAGCTGTAACAAACTATATGTTTGGGAAGATAGGTTAGATCTGTCCTTAACCCCTCTGGTTTAAGGGTTGTCGTACATATTTCATTGTTTTAACATTGGGCTACAGGGTACCCGTTTTTTGGATGTCCCTTCAACCGACCCCGGAGGGGTCACACATCCCTAACCCGGAGCGATAGCGCAGGGTGGGCAAGGCCCAAAGCCCCACGACCCCGGAGGGGTCGCACAATTGGGCATGATGCTAATATTAACCTTTCATTTTCCTTTATATTTGCTAATTCATTAATAGCCTGTCCCTTGGTTCTCAACATCATCTTACTGAATTGCTTTCTGGCACTCCTAATGCTAATCTATAACTGGAGGATAAACCGCAATACAGTGTTTCTGAGCCTGCTGATCCTGTTTTTTTCTTCCTATGTTTTCACCTATTACACCACCATCGTTCAGCAGTCGAGGTTCTGGATTGCCATTGCCTATGCCAATCCTTCGCCGCTTTGGTACCTTACAGGGCCTTGTCTGTATTTTTATGTGCGCGGTAACCTCGAAGACCGCATCCATTTCCGAAAATACGATATCCTGCACCTTATCCCGTTTTTTGTGGTTCTGGTTGGAATGTTGCCCTATATCATCACCCCCTTTGCGTTTAAGTTGCAAGTTGCTGACGCTATTATCCGCGATATAAACACGCCAAGAGATTTTTCCCCCAACCGGATTATTCCGTTTCAGACAGGCCTGATTTTAAGACCGGGCGTCATGCTTATATATTGTCTGATAAGCATTGTAGCTATATTGAGATTTCCTTACGCTAAAGAAAATTTTAGGGCCGTGCCTGAAAATCAGTGGCGTTTCTCCAGAAACTGGATGCTGTTGTTGTCAACAGTATTTATGCTTGCCAGCATGTTGTCGATGTTTATTGCGTTTCAGTACAATGAGAATGCACTCATCACCAAGGAGGAAATGAACGGTAAATCGATTTCCCTCTTGCTCTCCATAACGTTGCTTATGCTGCCCCTGTTGCTGATTGTATTTCCGCAGATATTATACGGTCTTCCCAGAAACCTGAATTTGCTGCGCCGGATTGCCGAGGAGAAGTCAGGGTCCGCAGATTCGGAAATGCTTTCTGAACAGAGTTTGGCTTCAAAATACGTCGCCGGACAACAACCCAATGAGGATCCATTTATCGAACTCAGCCAGCGCATACTGAAAACCATGGAGGAACAAAAACCCTATCTTAACCCCGAATTTTCCCTCGATGACCTGGCTGATTTGCTGGATGTTCCCAAACACCATCTGTATTATTGTTTTCAGAACATACTGCACACCAAATTTACCCGCCTGCGCACAGCCTACCGAATTGGGTATGCCAAGCAACTGCTGGCCACGGCAGATTTGCGCAAAATTACCCTGGACGCCGTGGGGCAGCAATCCGGTTTTGCTTCCAATTCCGGTTTTTATAACACCTTCAAGGCGGAAGTGGGTTGTTCTCCCGGAAACTTTGCTGAAAAGCACAACAGCAGTGCGTCTGGGCTTACTTAACCCCGAAAGTGACAATTCTAAAATCTTTAAATTTAGAATTCTAAAATTGTAAATTGAAGTTTCAGTAAGGGGTGGGCGCTTGATTCGCCGTACCCTCCATGTTTTTACTTCGTTTTTCTTACCTGGTTTTATTTGTTGTTGCTGCTGCATTCTCGACAAATCGGGCTTCAGCCCAGCTCTCTATCGGATCTGATGCCAATTCCCTGGTTATCAAATCAGGTGAATCTTTCAGTTATGAGGGACTCACCCTTACCCCCTCGGCAGATTTTGCCCTCACCAACACGACCCTCACCCGCACGAATGCCAAAACTATATCACCGTCACCAGGAGTGGATTACATTGCACGTTATTTCAGTTTCAGCAATACCACCCCGGCATTCAGTGGCACTATTCGTTTCTCATATTCAGGGGCAACCCTTACACCGCTTTCTGCCGGTGGGCTTGAACTAAACGTCAGGGCCAATGGTACCCAATGGGCAAACATCAGCGGCACGGATGTGACGGGCAGCTATGTAGAGGCTTCTGGTATAACCACCAAAACGCTTAATACGCTAACCCTAGGCTCCAATATCACCCCGCTGCCGGTAAACTGGCTGGCGTTTACGGTAATAAGAAAAGACAATACTGTGTTGCTGAACTGGATAACCGCCTCAGAATACAACACCCTGGATTATATAGTTCAGCACAACAGAGCAGGCAACTGGGAAACGCTGGGATCGGTAAAGGCGGCTGGCAACTCCGCCACGCCATTGCGCTACAGCTACAGCCACACCAAACCGCAAAAAGGCCATAATCATTACCGACTAATACAACGAGACCGGGATGGTAAACAGAGCTTTAGTAAAATTGCCACTGTATGGATGGGAGAGGGCAGCGCCGGCATCAGCGTATTCCCCAACCCGTTGCATGATCATATTCTGAAGGTATCGGTAGCCGAACCCATGCAGATAACCCTTTTTGATGCCACGGGCCGCAGGGTTCTATCTCAAAAATTGTAAGAGGGTGCCCACACGCTGGATGTATCCGGCATGACGGGCGGTTTGTACCACTTGCAATCCGGTAATGAAGTAATTCCTATCATCATTCCATAAAAAACACAGCAATACAATAACTTACCATGAAAAGAAATATACTTTCGATCTTCGTTTTTACAGCCATTTTCACTTACACCACAACGGCCCAGGCGCAGGTAGGTATTGGCACCAACAGCCCCGGTGCATCTGCCCAGCTGGAGATATCCAGCACAACCAAAGGGTTTCTGCCTCCCAGAATGACAAGCGCGCAACGCACGGCCATATCCTCTCCAGCCTCCGGACTGATGGTTTATCAAACGGATGGAACCACCGGACTATACTATTACAATGGCACTGCATGGATATATATTATCAACGCAACGAGCAGTACTTTGCCTGTGGCAAACGGAGGAACGGGGGCGACAACAGCAGCAGATGCCAGGGCGAATTTGGGTTTGACATCAGCTCCTACATTCACCTCTAGTATTAATCTCACCGGTAATGGTTCGAATGAAGCAACGATTAACTTGAATGCCAATAATGGGGTTACCCGCTATGGAGTTATGTACAGCAATTCATCAGGTATGAATGTGGGTTCAGACAATGGTCAACCGGTCCGGTTTATGACCGGTTCAGGTTCTGGTTCGCTAACAGAACAGATGCGTTTAACGTATGACGGGAAATTGGGTATTGGAACAAATGCGCCTTCCAGCCGGCTTGGTATTTATACTTCTGAAGCGGTTGCTATTAATGTAGAGAGTGTAAGTACTGACAATAACGGGATGCTAACACTCAATGCAAATACCAATCAAAACTTTTCTACGGGCACATCACATGAATACATTTCATTTCGAAGAGAGGGCACAGAAATTGGTAAAATTACAAATAGTTGGACTAGTGCTGTCCAATATCACACTACATCAGATTATCGACTGAAAGAGGACTTTAAAGGTTTCAATGGACTTGATTTGATAAAAAAAATGAAAGTGTATGATTATGCATGGAAAGCGGATAAATCACGAATGTTCGGATTTAAAGCCCATGAAATTCAGGAAGTGATTCCTTACTTGGTAAGTGGCAAAAAGGATGAGGTAGATGCTGCGGGCAAACCCAAACATCAAATGGTTGACTACAGTAAGCTCACACCTATATTGGTGAAGGCCGTTCAGGAACAGCAGGAGGTGATTAACAGTTTAAATGCAAAAATAGAATTGATGGAAAAACAGTTTCAGCAATTGATTGATGAGCAGAAACGATAGTTTCTAATGTTCGCGACGGCCATGCTTCGCCGGACTTAGTATGACATTCAGTGGTAACTTGTTGGTGTAAAAAAATCCGGCAGGATGGCCGGTTATGACCCACCCTGGTGCATCCCAACCCAATGCGCTCAACCGGACCCCTCTCGAGAGGGGCAAATAATCTATACATGTTGCATGTGCTCACCATCTGGGGTGTGTTGTGCGGAGGTAAGAGCAGGTATTTGTAATGGAGAAATTAAACACACCCCAGATTTTGACACTGATTTCGTTTACTTCACAATTAACCCTCTGAAGAGGGGACCGCCTTCAGACCCCGGTGGGGACACACATCCCTAACCCGGCTGTGTCAAACAAGCGGGCATCACATTTTAGAATGCACTGACGGTGGGCTTGGCAATTCCTTATCTGCACAGCAACCGCACTCACAATTCAGAGATTACTTCAAAACCCTTGTAACTGCCTGTTATGGCAAGGCCGATAATTTCTTTTGCCAGTTTTTTCTCTTTTAGTTTTAGTGCAATTTCATTCATGGTCGCGCCACTGCCAACAGCGTCATCAATCATCAGAACCCGCTTGTAAGCTTTTTGATCCCGCACATAAAAAGTATTTTTCGCATTGGCTACCCGCTCAAAAATTTTGGAGAGTGCTTTTTGGGGAACCACAATGGCATTTTTTATTTTCTGAACTCTTATCACAGGTTTATCAATGGAAAGCAATTTTTCCAGCACTGTCATTATCTGAATTTTGCGGTCTATGCTGGGAGGTATGAATAAAACTGCATCTACCTGCATTTCGTTTACGAGGTTATATATACGCTGCCTAACCTCATCCGCTATTTTTTTCATGAGAATCTTGTTTTGCCCTTGTTTGGCATAATGCATCAATGTGCCTAGCTGCGTTTTTCCAAAGCGTTCTATGGCATAAAAATCAAGGTAAAACAGAGAATCCATACCAACAGGTCCAATTCCTTTTGTGTTTTTCAGTTTTTCAATACCGTCTATCAGGTGTTGGGTGTTGTAAAATGCCAGATACTTTTTCCGCGTTTCGATAAATTCAGGCAAGGTTTTTTCTAATTTCAGGTGTTGCTTGTCGCACCAGTATTGCATGGCATCAATTCCCTCCAATAAGTTTCCCAGTGAATCAACCAGTATAAAATGTGATTTCAGGAATTGTTCGTCTTCAAAACAAATATTGTAGGATTGTCTTTCTGACTCTTCCTCTTTCAGCGCGTAGAAAACGTGGGGTGCTTTGCCCAAGGCTTTGACTGAACCTGCTTCTTCGAGTTCATTAATTTTACTGTGTATGTATTGCCTTGAAAAACCTAAAGCTAATGACAAATCCTTAATGCTCATTTGACCGTGTTTTTTGAGCATAGCGATAATTTTTTCGCGGGTTTTCATACGGCAAATTTAGTATAGTTTACAGTAAAGTATATACTGTAAACAAAAATACAATTCCGCATCTCATAATTAAAAGCCAATTACGGGGTGGAAATCATTCAAAGGACAATCCGGGAACCGCTTTTGGCGTTTGGTTGTTGTTTTTTGGCAAAACTCCATCAGCATTTTCCCTCGCCGACCCCGGAGGAGTCACATAAACAGAATAATCCTCCGTTATTACGCATGCAGCAACCGATTTCTCTTTGTATTGTTATCCAAATTCACTATATTTGCACCCCCGTTCTAAAAACGATTGAAAGAAATTAAAAGCCATAAAATATGGCTGTAAATGCCCAGATGGCGAAATTGGTAGACGCACCGTCTTCAGGTGGCGGCGCCGCGAGGTGTGCAGGTTCGAGTCCTGTTCTGGGCACTAATTTCTTTCTCTTGCCCAGGTGGCGAAATTGGTAGACGCACTACCTTGAGGTGGTAGCGCTGGAAACGGCGTGCTGGTTCGAATCCAGTCTTGGGCACAAATAAAAAGTCCTGCACGAAAGTGTGGGACTTTTTATTTGTCGGAGTGCAAAGCTTGCTTTGCTAATCCGGCAAATAAAAAGTCCGAGTGAGCGGAGCGAACCAGGACTTTTTATTAGTAAGCCCCCTCGTAAGACTTTTTGGATCACTGCAAGTAATCCGGCAAATAAAAAGACCGAGTGAGCGGAGCGAACCAGGATTTTGATATCCTTACCACATTCTACCCGGTTTCAGCCATTTCCAAATTCCAAACAAAATAACCGGTAAAATGGCGCCTGCCCAAAAAACAACCTGCTCCGTGCGCATATTCTCGGGAATATGGAAAAACAAAGCTACCAGCGCCCCTGTTACAGCACCTCCCAGATGCCCTTCATGCGAAATCCCGGCCTCGCCTGCCCTGGGTAACTGAGATAATATCATGGATATCCAGCAAACAATAACTGCAAATAGCCAGCCCGGTATGAAAACAGGAATGATAAATAATGCCAGCTTCGCATCCGGCAGCATCCATACAAACGCAAAAACTACCCCGAATAACCCGCCTGAAGCCCCGAGCGCGCTGTAATTCAGGTTGTTTCTATGGGTGACCATCGTAAACAGGTTGCCACCTACTATCGAAAGCAAATAAATTGCAGCAAAACCCAACCTTCCATATAACAACTCTACCGTAGGTCCAAAGTAGTACAGCGTCATCATATTGAACAACAGATGAATAAAGCTGTGGTGGGCAAAGCCGGAAGCAATCAGGCGGTCGTATTCACGGTCTCGGGCCACCGAGCGGTACACAAAAATCATCCGTTCAAGCAATGCATGATTGCTCTGCAACAAAAGCCACAGAATTACGTTGGC
>CANHQZ010000058.1 GCA_947463125.1 Flavobacteriales bacterium
ATCCATGTGATTATTCTAATTGTGCTCATTGTTTTTTGTTATTAAAGTTTATGTTTATTTAGTTTTTTACATTGTTAATTTCACCCCATCCCACACACCGCCTTAAACGCGCTGCTCACCACCTCGGTCATTTTGGGAAAATCGAGGGAGTCTATGGTGTCGGAGGTTTCGTGGTAGTTAGGGTTGCGCAGGAAGGAGGTATCGTTGATCATCAATGCGGGGTAGCCGAAGGGCCAGTAGTTGCGCTGGTCAGACATCGCCGCCAGGTCATTTGCCTGCGGGAAGTTGATGATTTGCACATCGATGCCGGAATCCTTCGCCATCAGCGCGTGCACCTTGTTGTTAAACTCCTTGAACCGCTCAATGCCCACCACCACAATAAAATTGGCTGTGTGCGGGTACATTTTGGCCAGGGCCGGGCTGGGATAGGGCTGAGAATGCGGCTCGTCAGAGAAGTAGCCAATCATTTCGTAATTGATCAGGCCTATGACATCCGCCTTTTTGTCATGCAGGGATTTGGCGTGCACATAGCTGCCCATGTCGTTGGTGCCATAAAAGGGTGGCTCTTCTAAGCTGTAGGCCACAAAATCAATGCGGTAGTCCAGGTCGGGTTGGGTGGCGGCCACCATGCGGGCGGTTTCCAGCAGTCCGGCTACGGCGCTGGCGTTGTCGTCGGCCCCTGGTTGGTCGCCACACACATCATAGTGGGCGCCTACAATCAGGCGGCGGCTTTTGTGGGCGTTGTACACGCCAATTACGTTGGCATACTCATTGTCTCGGGCTACCCAGGTTTGCTCTTCGGTGGGCAGGCCGTAAGACTGAAATTCATGGATGATGTAATCGCGCACCCGCTGCAAACTTTGCAGGTTACGGTAGTTGCGGTAAGGACGGAGCTCGGTGAGAAACTGGACGTGGTTGTGAAGGTTTTGTTGTGATGCTTTCATAAAGTTATTGATAAAAAGGAATGTTGTACCTGCAAAAGTCGCACCGTTATATAAAAAGGGTTCATTTTGTCAAGGTTGACGGATTTTTTAGGGGGTCTCTGCCGCTCCGGAATTTTGCCCACAAATTATATTTTTCATCAAAACCAACCACGCTTTTATCCTAAATTTACTCTCTTTTTTTTATGCCCACCACCCCCAACCTCGACTTGCGAATTGCCCTGGAAGCCGCCCTCAAACGCAGGGTGCCCGATGATTTTATCGGCAATTACCGCGATTTTGTGAAGTGGCGGGATTTGTTGCCCCACATGCGCTACAACCCCAAGGTGATGCATGCACTGGCCCAGATTGCCGTGGATGTGTGGCATGGCTGTGCACGGGTGAACCGCTATGAATTGCTGCGCTGCATGGTGCGCTACCGCACCCGCACCCGCACGCTGCCTGTGGCCTACTATGGCCCTAAAGAAGTCCCTACGCTGGACCTTCTGCCCGAAACAGATGCCCTGCTGTTTGGCTTTTGCATGCAGATTCTCACAAGCCATCACTTGCCTGTCAGCTCGGCGCAGGTCAATGATGTAAAACGCTACGCCAATGTGCTGATGATGCGGGTGCGCCTCAACGACTACCGTGTGGATGAAATGGTGATGGCACTGCCGGAGGAACCCGCCCTTATAAACCGCCTGCTGCGCTATGCTGAGCCATCTGCCGCCATCAGCCACTGGGCACGGCAGGAGATGCAACACACCGAGTGGGCCTACCGCCGCGGTGAGGTGGTGGCCTGGGTGCTCAACGAAGATCCCAAATATGTAATGTCGGATGCCCTACTGCGCGCTGATTTTGAAGAAATGAACCGCCGTGACAGTGAAATTGCTGCAAGGCACCTACAGACAGCACAGCAGCAAGTGCGCCTGCAGCACGATTTCCCTGATTTATTCAGTGAGCCGGAAGATGTGCTGGGTTTTCTTTACAGCGAGGATGAGAAACGCATGCGCAAGCAGGATGAGGCGCTTCGCAGGTTCAACGAAATGTTTCCCATACGGCCGGGCATGAAAATGCCCATGACCTATTCGCAAACCATGAAAATAGGTGTCCCGGATCTGGCGCAGGGGAAAAAGTTGTTTGAAGCAAACCTTGACAAAATCCGCAGCAACTGCATGCTACGCGCGGTGCGCCACTGCCACCTGCCAGCCAAAACCAAGCTATCGCTCTTCAAAAAGCACTACCACCCTGCCAACGATTTTCAGGCGGTCACCATCGCCAAATCGCTGGGGCATGCGGGTATGTTGAGGTGGTTGTTGGAGCAACGAGATTAATAGTAATTATAAGTTTATACCTTGTCCGGGAACAGGGACTTGCAATGACATTTTTTCTAAAATTAAACTTTGCAACTTGGGGTTAAGGTTGAAGCTAAAATATATATTCTTCACCAAGCTTCAAATATTTTTTCAGTTTGCCCCAATATAGAGGCTACCTAAGACAAGTATTCCGGAAACAAAAGCTTATTTCTATAAAAAAGACCCAAAATGTAAGTACCCCATTTGTCAAAGTTGAGGTCCTATGGGGCAACTTGAGAATAACTTGGTTTGTGGTCAAAAATATAATTCCAATTACAAGAAAATAAATTTTTATTATATTTGCTAAACAATAATTCTATTTAAAGTGAAAATTTTAATTTATAAGCTTGTACTATTAGCATTCCTATCTATTGGTTTGGCATCATGTTCAATAAACGATTATTATCAAGTGTATACCGCGCACGTTCCAAGTGAAAATATCAAAAACGATGAAATTATTTACACTCATGACAGGTGCATTGTTAAATATAAATTTAATAATAATGGTGAAAACCTAACCTTTTCTATGTATAACACATCGGAGAATTTAATTACCTTAGATTTAACAAAGTCATTTTTTATTTTGAATGGTAGAGCGTATTCATATTTTCAGAACAGAAGTATGTCTCGGCAATTTACTAGTACGATGTCAATATCGGACAATTATCAGTATTACAATTTACTTTATAATATCCCCAAGATTTCCGCTACTAATTCATCAGGTATATCTATTACATATCACGAAACACCCCTTATAATTATTCCCCCCAAGGCATTTATTGAGTTGTCTGAATTTTCAATTTCAAAAATTCCATTTGTTTCTTGCGAGCTAGAAAAATATCCAGTGCCCAAAAAAGTTAATGCGATGCAATATGGTATAATCAATTCACCATTTGTGTTTAATAATAGTTTAACGTATTATGGTACGCGAGATACTCAAAACATAAATCATGAATTTTACATTGAAGAAATTGCAAACTACCCGCAGGGCAACTTATTGATAACAAGAGATACCAATAATTGCGGTAAGAAATTGGGTTTTCAAGTTTACACGCTTAAAAAATTTAAACCCAATCAATTCTACATCAAATATCAAAGACAATAGTTAAATCTTACGTCAAATCCTGTTAGTTAGATGAATTAGTAGGCAGTAACTTTCAATAGTCGTAAAGATTGATAAATCCCGCAATTCAGGACTCTTGTCCTATAGTTCAAGCTAGTTGAAGTTGCTTTTGGGCAATAATGAATTTAGCTTTGGCCTTGGGCATAGAAGGGCCTGTTTTCAGGCCAAAACGCCGATGCTGTATCCATAAATATAGGTTTTATCATCAAGAGCCTGCGCCTATATTATAGTTACGAACAACCAGTATCCGAGCTCAATTCAGGGCGCCGAGAACCCATGAGTTTGGCCTTGCTTTGAAGTTGAATCAGTATGCCAATCTAAAATCAAGCATATATTCAAGCATTTTTCCTAAATTTTTATGCTGAAAAATGAATATTTTCTGATTTTATTTTCGAGAATAAACACTGAGTTTATTTGCAATACGCGGTATGCCGCTATTGTTCCAACTCCCTAATTTATTTATTCAACCGTATAACTCACCTGGGCAGAGTTCCTGGGAGAATCGCTTCCGTTAAGGGCTTTGAGGGCAAATGGGCCGCCGTCTTTGCTTACCGATATTTGGGTGTATAGTTTTAACTGATTATCGGGTGAACCTTCTTTTGAAACCGATAAATTGGCATTGAACCCTTTTTTTACCGGTCCTATTGTTACTTCATATGGTGCTCTTGTGGCTATGGTAATTGCACTTTGGCTGTTTTTCTCGTTTGTAATACTTAAGTTCAATTTTCCTCCGCTGTATATCGTGGTGCTGCTCACCTCATACTTTACGTAATATTCAGAGGCTGCGGTATTACTGCTCTCCTTCTTACAGGCAATGGTGAAAACCGACAAAGAAAGCATCAAAAGGAATAAATTTCTTGTGGCCAGGATGGTGCCAATAACAGTTTGCTTTTTCATGTGATTGAATTTTTGCGCTAATATAAAACACAAATATATTGTGTTAAACGCCCCGCTGATGTAATTTTTATTTTCGAAAATAAACATTCATTTTGTTTGCGGCTTTGCATACACCCATTTTCCAGCTCCGTAGGCACGCCGTATGCGCGGCATAGCAATTCCCCCGCCAAATCAACAAGCCACAGCATTCATATTCATTTTCGGATATTTGCGTATAAATACGGATATTTTCTAAGTTGAAATCAGATACAAATACGTATATTTGCGTATAAATACGAATATGTTATGGGCATGAAAATACACACACTTGAGCTTGATCTGGACATGAAACTCCTAACGGAGTTGCGTAAAATAGATCGTTTTGATGCTACATGGTATTCCATTGAGAAGCGGGAAGGCGCCTCTTTAAAACAATTGAAGTCCATTGCTACGGTAAGAAGTGTAGGTGCGTCAACCCGCATAGAAGGATCTAAAATGACCGATGATGAAGTGGCTGTATTTATTGAAAAATTGTCTGTTTCAACATTAGAAGAAAGAGATGAGCAAGAGGTAATGGGATATTTTGAAGCTTTGGATACGATTGCCGGAAATTTTGAGGCCATTGATATTTCGGAAAGCCAAATAAAAAATCTGCATAAGATGCTGTTGCAGTATGGGGAAAAGGATGCCTGGCACAGGGGCAATTACAAGCAGATGAGTAATGCAGTAGAGGCGAATTTGGCAGATGGGACCAAACAAATCGTTTTTAGAACTACGGAACCCGGATTGGCCACTCAAGATGCAATGATGCAGCTATTCAATTGGTATCATTCAGACATGGAAACCATGCCATTGGTAAAGGCTGCATTGTTTGTATATGAGTTCCTGAGCATTCATCCTTTTCAGGACGGTAACGGAAGGTTGAGCAGATTGCTGGGCAGCTTATTGCTATTGAAAAATGGTTATACCTGGATTCAGTATGTCAGCTTTGAACATGAGATTGAAAGCAGAAAAGCGGAATATTATCAAGTGCTCATGCATACCCAGCGAAACAGGCCGGGGGAGAATGTAACGGAATGGCTCACATTTTTTATCAGTTGTTTGATCAATATACAGGAACAGTTGTTGGTGAAATTGGAAGAAGGCAGAACTGAAAAGCCAATCTCGCAGCGTGAGAAGCGCATTTTGTTCTTTATTCAAAACCATGGAGGATGTGGCTCGGGTGAGATATCAAAAAAATTGGATATGGCATTGCCAACAGTTAAAAAGTCGCTAAGCGATATGGTTGCAAAAGGGGTTATCACCAAAAAGGGTCGGGGGAAATCAACAGGTTACTTTGTGATTTGATTTATTGCAAATTATTTATTTTCGAAAATAAACATTCATTTTGTTTGCGGCGTAATGGTTCTCAGGGGCTGTTGATGTGCTTTTGAATGAAGCAGATGCGTTCTTCCCGGATGTTGTTCTTTGCCAAAAGCTTACAGGGAAGGGAGTATGGGGCAGCGTGATGCTCAGGAAGGTTTAAAATACAATTCGAGATTAAAGACAGATTGCTTTTTTATGGTATGAGGTCCAAAGATTTAAAAATAAAAACCATAAAGCAATATTCCACCGAGTATTTATATGGCAGGAATTAATTCTCTTTCTTTGAATAATTCATAATTATTTCTAATTTCCTCTGATAACTTTTTATACTCTTCAAACGAAAGCCCTTCTTCTTCCTTTTTCAAAATGAAACTTTTGGATGTATCGACATAACTATTAAAAAAAACAACAGTTATGATTTTTTTTCCATCAAAATCATATAGAATGAAATCCCAATTATTTTTAAAAAGTTCCTTTTTCATATATTTCTACTTTATTATTTTTACAAAAAAATCAACCCCTTCTTTCATACCTTCCGTCTTTATAATTGCCTCAAAATTACCATCCGGCAATTTACCACCTGGCAGCCACTTGTTATTTACCCCAAATTCATTTCCAGAAGGCATTTCTACTTTATACTTAGCGGATAATTTAAAATCTATTCTCACAACATTACCTCCTTTTAGTTGCTCAACAGGTATTCCTAGTTTTTTGACCTGTTCAGAAATAGGCAATTTTAATATCTCATCAATCTCTGATTTTGTTGAAACAAATTCTGTTTTACCAATATCCGGTTTTCCAACACCAAACGTTTCATGATCTTTTTTCATTACTATTCTGGATACTTCGCCTTCCTTTTCAAATTTCGCTAAATGTTTAGAAATATAATCTGGATCTAAGTAATCTTTAGGTGGAGGTCTACTGCCCTTAGGCAGAGCAAGTATTTTCTCCTTTGTCCAACCATTTTTAAATACAAGGGCCAGTTCATCGCTCGCTCCCCACCCAACAAACCTTCCCATTCGCTGGTTGAAAGCCGTGAATGACTTTCCGAAGGTTTTCTTGCTGATGGCAGCGAAAAAGGAAGAGCCGCTTTTCACAAAGTTATTGAATCGGGCGTTTACACGCAATAGCCTGGCATATCTATTTAGTGCCAAGGCCCCACTGCGTGCTAATGTGGCTAAACTTCCAACCGCCACCACCGAATTCATTGTATTCCAGCCACCGTGGAATGTTCTCCAAGCACTGTAGCCGGTCTTATGCTGGTTGCGCTCCGCTTCTGTCATACTCTCCCAGGCCTCGTTGATGTTATCATCCACCTCGGAAATGACTATATCTGTGCTTATCAGTGCTAGGTTAGCCAGCGCCAGACTGGTACCACCGGTAAATGGAACAGCCACCGCACTAACGACCAAAGCAGCACCTTGAATCACCCTGCGGGTAAACTTTGCATCCCGCTCATTTTCCAACGCTTTCTGCCGCTGTCGCTCCAGAAAATATACCAGTAACACAGGCAGGGTGGTCACCTCGCCGGGGCGGAAGACATCCATGGATTTGTAATCACCGCATGGCACTACGTTGATGAGTTCCAGTGGCCATAAAGTGTCATCATATACTTCTGTATGGGTTTCATTATAATGCAACACAGTGCCTGTCTGGTATATGTAACTCTGTTGGGCTGCACCCCGCATCCGCCATGCACCTGAGAGATACATATTCACACG
The DNA here is from genome assembly GCA_947463125.1 of Flavobacteriales bacterium. Lineage (GTDB taxonomy): Bacteria > Bacteroidota > Bacteroidia > NS11-12g > UBA955 > RGEC01. The sequence goes on from CANHQZ010000058.1 coordinate 7,361, forward strand.
CCCATCTTTGAGCATTTCTCCGGATAAACCATCACCATACCCAACCAACTCCTCAAATTTGTCATAATGGAATTCCTTGTCAGACAACCCCATGTAATACTCTTTTATCCCGGCCGGATAAGTAAATTCATGCAGCCCTTTCTCATCATGGTACAGGTTGGTTCTGGTGGTAACCCGATCTGTCCGCGCCGCCTCAATTTGCGTAAACAACTCAATGTAGGCATACAGCAAACGCTGCCGATGTCTGGAGGTCAACACATCCTCATTTGCCCAGACCTCGCGCAGCCACTTGTATCCGTTCTTGCGGAAACCCTGTAAATAAAGCACTTCCAGCTCTTTTCCAGTTGTGTCGCGGGTTTCCAGCAAATCCAAAAGCACATTCTGCGCCTTTACCCACCAGTAGTCTTCATCCACGCAGACTTTATCAAAAACGGCAATACGCTCTTTGGTGGTCAATTGCCTCAGGACACAACGGTTGTATTTTTTGTCATCGGCAAAAAATGCTGCAAAAGCGGCCCCGTCTGCATTCCTGTTAATCAGCCCCTTTAAATCAGCTATTCCACCCGCATTATTCCCTGCTTTTTTAAGCAGATCCTGCAAATCCAGAACATATCTCTTGTAGTTGAAATAGCCCCCTTGCTTGTTTCTGCCGTATATGCGCCTGAATATGCTATCGGTCATTATTTCCCTGCTTCCAATGCAATCAAGCAGGTTATTCAGCTTTTCATCGCTGAAACTCAGGTAGGCAAAAACCGTGATAAAATCGTTGAATGTGGCTTTCTCATTCAGCTTCTCTTCGATGAAACGCTCCAGTGAATATTCCTGATCCTGATACCACAACTTTTTATCACCTCCCGGAGGGGACCATGCACCGCCAATCTGCTTAAATTTCCCTGATACATCAAGCCCCGAAAGCCACTCCTTTACAGCGCTTCCGCCATAATTACCGGCTGCACTGCCCGTTACTACCGGTATGGCCAACACCCTGATTCCATTGCCGGGTTTGCCGATTTTGGCACCCGCGAGCGAACTCTTAAACCGTCCTGCCAGGGTGATAAAACCGCCGTGCTCTTTGGCCAGGAAAGCCGCCACCCCACTCTCCGCAAATCGCGTAGAATCTACCTTGTGAGCCCAATGGGTATAATAAATCCCTTTTCCGCCAATAATGGATCGATACCCGGCAAAAAAGGAATCCTGAACAATATGTGCCACATAGCCATTATCCCCAATGCCAAAGGAAATAAGACAACCAAATGGAGTATGACATGTCTGGGGAACATATCCTTGATTTGCATCAGTAGCAATCTTATCAAACGTAGAAAAAACGGCACTCTTAATGCTGCCCGGTACCTTGATGTAATTGCCTGCGGGATCAATGAAGGTGAAGGTAGTGTCTGGGTTCAGCCAGGGTTTCAGTTCTTCCACGTTCATGGTCACATACTTCCCTTCCTCCTCCTTCTGCCTCAACCCCCGCATAAAATTGCCCACCTCTTCTTTGTCGTGGATGCGCTGCCATTGACGCATGTGCGACAGGCCATTCGGGGCGTTGTAGTCCATCAGGTTGCGGGTTTGGCCCGCCTTGCCCTCGTCTTCGCCAAACGGATGCTCCAGCACCAGCAAACCGTGTCCCAGCTCGTGCGACAGCGTGTGCACCGATGGTTTATCGCCACCGCAAAACACAAACCCGTAGGGGTTGTTCAGCCCCATGTAACCTTTTGTATCATCCGCCGCAGAGCCGGTCAGAAAAACCACCGCCGTATCGCCTTTTGGGGCGCGGCCAGTGGCCTCCCACGCCGTTACGATGCGCTGCAACTCCTTGCCATAAGCGGTATTTAGCCGTTTGCGGTTCACGGGCAACTTGTCATTGCCTGCACTGTAGCCCGGCACGGTAAGATTCTTCTCCACCGTCACTGTAGCGCGTATGCCCAGTGTTTGCAAATACGGCCGCATCTCCTGCTCCACATTGGAAGCACTAACGCCGCCGCCGCTGCCATCCACGGGCACCAGCCGCACGTGCAGTTTGCGCTCGTCTACCGACAATACATTCACTTTTCCCAGCACCCGTCGTCCGCCTGCCTTGCCGCTGTCTTGTGGGAGTATGTTTCCCACCGCCCATACCGCATCGGCCCACAAGTGAAGCCGGCCCGGCACTTCAAGCACCCACACCGAGTCATTGAGTTTCTGTGCTTTTATCCGCACCCCATCGCTGCGCACAAACCGGGTGCTGTCGGGGTGCAGCTTGATTTTGCCCTTTCTGAGCGTGGCCCTCAGCGTTTCGGTTTTACCCGTGTTCAGCAGTTTCCAGCCCGCCATATAACCGCCCGACGGGCCATCCAGCCGGTCGTAACGATCGCCGCCCGTTTGGGTGCGTATGTTGTGGGCATCCCAGGCCAGGGTGTTTTTACTGTCGTTGTCAAACAGCACCATGGTGCCGTCGGGCAGCACCGAGCCGGGCATTCCCTCGCCGGTGGCTTCGTTGCCTACGATCGGTTTTTCACCGGGACCTTCGGGACCCGTAACCTTGCCCCCGGCACTCACGTACCAGCGCTTGCCGGTGGGGTCGATAATCACCGTGTTTTTGCCGCCTCTGATCGTTTCTTCGCCGGCACCGGTGCGTATGCGCACGCGTCCGTCTGGCGTTACCTCCACGCCGCTCACGGGAGCGCTGACGGGCTTGTATTCACCGCGGTTCCAGTTGCTGCCAAACCAGTCGCGCCAGCGGTCGGCCAACTTTTCAAAAGCAAGATTGCTAATCACCAGCGGCTGACGCAGGATGCGCACCATGCCGCTCACCAAACGCCTGTCGCTGTTGATGCTCACATTCTCCCAGGTGCAGGGAATAGGCACCTTGCCCGTAAACGGCAGCCATACGGTGCCGGTGCCGCTGAATTCTCCGTTTTGCCCGGTGGCATATAACACCTTCACGGTAAAATCGGCTGCGGTAAAGGTTTCGCCGGGCGACAGTGAAGGCAGGGGTTTTTGGTTGCTCAAATCAAACACCGGAGCGGGTTTGCCGCATTGTTTGCTCAGTTCATTCCAGGCGCCCTGTTCGGCGTCGGTGGTGATGCTTACCGTGGCTGTGGGAGGACTTTCACCCCCAATGCACATGCGGTTTACATACATTTCATAGCCGGTTTGTGGGAGCAGGCCACCCACCGTGGCGGTGGTATCTGTCACCATCAGCATTTTCCATTCACCGATGCCTTTTTGTCGGTACCAAAGCCCGTAGGCCGCGGATTGGGTGCCCGGCACAGGTGTCCAGTGCACGCGGAAAGCACGCCCCGGTTCACTTTGAACGCTGATACGCAAGGGCGCAGAGCAGGCCTCGCCAAACACAAAGCCAAACACCTGGCTGTAGCCGTCGTTTTCAAAGGCCTCGCTGCCGTCCACATCCACCGCCTGCACCTGCCATGCGTAGGCGCGGCCGGGCACCAGGGGCGGATCTGCCGGGCCATAAATGTAGGAAGTTTGGTCGGTAAACGTCTCAAACCACGGAATGAGCGTGGCCTGCATGGCCTCATTGGGATTGCGGTTGCCGGGTATCAGTTCTATGAGTTTGAAGCGGTAGCGAATGCTGCCCGCGGCAAATGGCGAGGCGTAGTGGCGGGATGTCCACTGAAACGCCAGGTATTGCGGCAGTGCAGAGCCGGCACGGCTTCCATCAAAAGGAAAATTTAGCAGGGGCGGCTTGTGCTTAAAAAGCCCGGCCATGGCCGTTCCGGGGTTACTCACCTGCAGGTTGCGGGCGGTGCTGAAGGCGGTAACCGTAAACTGCCAAAGCCCTTCGGGCAGTATTTGTCCGCCGCGGATGAAGCTGCCTTTATCCAGCCCCTGATAATCCAGGTTTTGGGGTTGCAGCAGTTCGGCAATATCGGCGCCGCTGAGTTGCAGGGGCACGCCGGCGGTGAGGGTGAAGGTGGTGGCCGGGATATAGCCGGTGCGGGTTTGCAGGGTGATGCCGGGTCCTTGCAGCTGCAGTTTCAGGAACACATCCAGCTGGGGGACGGTTAGGTCTTTATTCAGTAAGGTAATGCCGACGCGCTGCGGTGTGGTTTGCAGTGCCGAAAGCTGCGGGGTATAGGGCGGAAACAGCTGCAGGGATGCCTGCACGGGAAAGTTCTGGGCAAGCAGTCCTTTCCCGGCAAGCAAGAGTAAACACAAAAATATCCGCATCTTTATCATCGACTATAAACGACAAAACAAATCGTTTTTGTCGACAAAAAAATGAGTATAAAGTACTAATTTTTTGTGCTTCAGGTCAATTAATGGCAGGGATGAATGAGATGGGGGAAGATTATTCGATTTGGCTAATCAAATCAATCATTATCGGTAGCGTGCCAGTTCAATTCAACAATATTTTTGCAAGAGTAATATTTTGCGATAAGTAGCGTTTTTCAATACTTTTCGCAAGACATTTCTATTAATCCCCAATGCTTTTGCCTGTCATGCTGAGCCTGTCGAAGCATGTCATGCTGAGTCTGTCGAAGCAGTCCTTCTGAGCTTACCACCGTAATTCTGCCAACATTCTATTTTTTTACTTTGGATTTTGATAAAATCACAAGCTGTTCAAGTTTCCCATTAATCAAGGCTTCTTTCTTTACCCGGCTCCATCCTTTTATTTGTTTTTCTCTTGCAATAGCATCAAAAACCCATTGATAGCTCTCGTAATACAATAATTCTACAGGTCTTCGGCTAAAGGTGTAACAGGTTTGCCATTTGCCTTCCTGATGCTGATTGATTCTATTGTCTAAGTCTGAAGTAAGACCCGTGTAATAACTTCCATAAAAACATTTTAAAATATAAACACAATAACTTTTCATAGTATATAAATAATATATTTTCGAATATAATAAACCAAAACGAATAATTAAGTGTGCGGTTTGCCATGCTTCGACAGGCTCAGCATGACAAACCTTACCTCAGCATAACATCAAGATAGATAAAGTCAATGCTAATTTTATTTGTTGAGGCCTGGTTACTATGAGACTGTCGTATGGGAAGTGGAATTTTTGATTGTTAATTAAAAAAACAA
>CANHQZ010000059.1 GCA_947463125.1 Flavobacteriales bacterium
AAATAAAAGTTGGGGTCTGCCTTCAGTGCATCTTTCAGCGTATTTGCCATGGGCTGATATTGTTGTTTCACCTGCTGAACGAGGGCCTTCAGGTACAGAAATGCAGGTTTTACGCCCGGATTCTCCTGAATTTGCTCCTGCAAATGATGCAGCCTTACTTTTTTGGTTACCGGCACATCCGCTTTTAATACTTGCTGTATGGCCGGTTCGGCGGCTTTGGTGTTTCCACGGGCAATTTCAATATAAAGTTCATACCAGCGGTAGGTATAATCGCCGGTTTCTTTGAAGAGTTCTCTGAAAGCTTCAATCGCCCCTGTGTCATCCTGTTCGACCAGTAAAATACGGGCTTTCATCTCGCGCAGATGTAGATTTCGTTTATTGAGGGACATCCCTTTGTCAATCATGTAATTGACCAGCGATGTGCTGCGCGCCAGATCCATTGGGTTTCCGTAAAAGTAATGGTAGAAGGCCAGTGAATCGTAAGCCCACGGGTAGGCAGCAGGTTCTTCTGTAATGAGCAGCTGCAGGCAATGGGTGGCGGTTTTCATATCGCGCAGCAGGACTGCCTTTTCGTAACCGTCTATCAGGTGCGAAGTATACCGGGTTTTCCAAAGTTGTTTCTGTCTCACGGAGTCTTTCAGAATACTAATCTCACGCTGTTGTTCCAGCATTTTGCTTTCCATTTTAGCCCATTTTTCTTGCTGATCAAGGCGTTCAGCCACAATGGCATCATTGAGCTGTTTTTTGGAAACGCAGCTCGCAAGGATTATCAATACCGGAAAAATCAAAACAATATTGCGCATGCTCATCATTGCGGAGCTCCTTTACCGCTGGCATTCTGCTGCATTTCATAAATTCCTTTTTTGGCCAGGTAGAAACCAGGCGCATACTCAAGGCATTTTCCCAGGGTTTCAGCCGCTCCGATGAAATTGCCCTGGTTGTTTTTCAACAAGGCATCAAAAAATAAAAATGCAGCTCTGGCATCCACAGACTCCTGCAGAACAACTTCTGGATGTGTAAAACGTACTTTTTTGGTGGCTGCATCCGGTTGTCCAAGCACCATTTTGATGGCGGAATCACAATCTGCAAATTTTCCGGTGGCCAGGTTAATGAACGTGATTTCCCACAGATAGGTGTAATCTTTATTTTTCTTCCACAGGTTAGTGAAAATTTCCATAGCCATACTGTCTTTGCCCTGGCTCAGCAGCAGTTTGCCTTTCAGCTCAGACAGGAATTCGTTGTCAGGGTTGGATGCCAGGCCTTTATCGCAATAATGCAGCGCAGTGGTTGGGTTTTTAACCAGTCCCGGAATATTCAGATAGAAAAAGTGGTAAAACGCCAGTGAATCAATGGCCCAGGGGTATTGCGCCGAGTCTTCATTAGCCATTATGGAGAGTGCTGTAATGGCGGTCTGGTAATCCTGTGCCGCTCTGGCACTGGTAAAAAGCCGATGGTTTCGGTTTGCATTGTCTGCAGAATTATTGCAGGCAAAAAGCAACGAAATGCCCACAAAAAGAGTCATGATGTAGCGCATAAATACGAGGGTGTTCTATTCAGGGCAAATGTAGTATTTTTGTTGTGTAGCTCCATGCGGCCGGGTATTAAAAATATAATTATTTCAGGGCTTGTTTTTCTTTGCCTTTTACCCGGTTGTATTTTTTCTCAGACGCCTGTAATTGAGGTTGTTACGCCCAATGTTTGTATACCCCAGCCCGTAAGGCTTCGTGTGAAAAACTGTACAGGATGTACCAATTTTGAATGGAAAATCGGCAGCGGAAATTTTCAGTCCGGCACATCAGAATATTCTACTGTGATGACAACGCCGGGTGCATTTGATGTGGAAGTGCGGGTAACTACTTCCGGTGGCGTGGTGGTGCCCCTGCAGAGGCAGAAGGCATTTAGGGTGCACAGCAATCCTACAGTGGATATAGGTTTCAGTAAAGTATCACTTTGCGGAAATGCCGCCGATACCATTATCATTACCGATAACTCAAAAAATGTCGTTTACCGCGACTGGCTTGTGGAGTCGCGCTTTATCAGCAATGGCCCCAAGCAATTCTGGCATGTATTCTCCCAGGGAGGAAAAGGATACAAGCGTGTTTACGTAACGGTAAGAGACAGTTGGGGCTGCCAGTCTCAGAAAGTATACGATTCTACCATTGGAATCTGGGAAGATGTGGTTTTTTCTGCCACGCCTTCAAAAACCAACGGCTGCGCGCCACTTTCCGTGCGTTTTACCCCTGTAATTGACAGCGCCAACCAGGCGGTCGATTATCTGAAATGGTGGGTACCGGGGTCAACGGCGGACAGCCTCTTTGGTAGACGCCCTTTGGTAACCTATACGAAATCCGGAACCTACTCTTTCAAAGTAATGCTGGTGACCAAGGCCGGCTGCAAGTATTTTTATGAGGTTAAAGATGCTATGCGCTACGGCGATACCTCATCAATGGGTATCAATTACAATCCAAGCACGCTTTGCGCAAACAAACAATTTACCGCTACAGTTACCAATGTAGGCGCAGGAAGCAATGTAAACTGGAATATTGTGGGTGCGGGCTATAATGGTCAGACCAGCGGCATTTCCATTAAAGGCAGATTCAACGATACCGGTTCGGCAGATATCTATGTTACCAGCGAAAACGGGGGTTGTATCAGCTATCTCGACAGAAAGAAAGCAGCCCTTGTTAGGGGCCCCAAAGCATCTTTTACTACACCGGTTCCCTTCTATTGCGCCACGCCCGATACAGTCCAGTTTACCAATACATCCGTGCTGGGGCCGGGAACTACCTGGCGCTGGACACTGTGGGATAGCAGCAATAATATCATCAATGTATCAACCAACAAGGATTTTCAGTACATCACCAATAGCCTGAACAAGTATTCCGCCCGGCTGATAGCATCTTCAACCAACGGATGTTCGGACACAACTTTCATGAAAAATGTGGTCGTTGGCGGAGCTATAGATACAGAGTTTTTTTACAGCCCTGTGCCTACATGCCCTTTCCAGAAAGTTACTTTCAGCAGCCGCCTGGGACCCGGCACACCCAGAACAAAAAATCAGTTTCAATGGACATTTTACAACCTGAGTGGCGGCATTATCACCACTTCCACAGCAGACAATCCTGTTGTTGAATATCCACTGCCCGGAAACTACAATGTAAGGATGATTGTGAGTAATAACAGGGGCTGTCTTGATACACAAACGAAAAGAATGTTTGTGAAGGTAGAGGTACCGGATGTGGTGCTCAATTTGCCGGATACCGTGGTGTGCACCAATCAGCGATTTCTGCTAAAAGCCAGACAATTAAAGAAGGTCACCGGATTTCAGTCATTCTGGAAAGCCTATCATAAGGATTCCTCCAATATTGTTTACCAGGTTTATGGCGATTCAGCTTATTTGCAGATAGGTTTTCCCGGTATTTACCGGATAGAATATACCATTCAAAAGCCCAATGGGGAATGCAAATACACCGTCATTCACAACAGACGGGTGAAGGTCAGCGGTGCTATTATTAAAACGAACATCAGTCCTGTGTATGGATGTGCGCCTTTACCGGTTACTCTTCAGGCAACATTACTCAATGACCTGAATTACCATGGCAGCAGCCGGCCGTTCAGTTATTTGTGGAAGCGGACCAATCCCGCAGGATTTCCCATTCCGGATCCTACAAAGCCCACAGTAAATTCAACGCTGGCCCGCGGGGATTACGAATGCTGGCTGGTGTACAACACAGCCTCGGGCTGTATGGATTCGACACGCAAAACATTTATTGAATCAGGTATAAAGTCCAGAATCAATATTCCTTATGAGGGCAGATGCAGAGGAAGGACAGTTTCCTTCGGTAATGTCAGCAGCTGGTGGGCCGATAGTGTAAGATGGGTTTGCGACTCACCCAGTGTTATTATCAAACCTTCCAAAACTGCGTGGTCCCCTAATGGCACTTTCACCCAAATGGGAGATTTTCCTGTAAAGCTGATAGTGAAATATAAAAACTGCGCAGACACCAGCAGCACGGTTATCAATATCTTCAGGTTAAAAGCTTCGCTGTATTCCCCCGACTCCGTGGTATACTGCGCCCCGAAACTGGTAAAGATATTTAACACAACACCCGGTGTGATTAACAGCTGGTGGACATTTTCGAACGGAGCTTCCCAGTATTCAAAAAACAACGATCTTATTACCCAAAATTTCAACCAGAATCTTGGATCGGGGTATGATGTGAAACTGGTGGTGCAGAATTATCTCGGCTGCTTTGATACCCTCGAAAAGAAAGGGTTTTTTAAGGTTATTGGCCCTATACCCAAACTAACCCTTGCCGGGAATAAAGGATGTGAGCCGCTTACGGTGAGTTTTAACAACAATAGTCAGGATTTTGTAAAAGCCTTTATTGACTATGGAGATGGTACCGTTACAGACAGTCTTAAAAACGGCCAGTTTCACAAGTACAAGGTTACCGACAAAACGCTTACCACACAGCGTTTTGATCCCATGATCATTGTTGCGGACCAGTTTAATTGTTTTGCCTTCAGTAAACCATCCGAAAGTGTAGAAGTATGGAAATCAGCAGAACCAAACTTCTCCTACACTTCCGCCCGTTTTCTGCGAAAAACCGAGGGATGTGCGGGTGAATTGCTCGTGAACTTCACAGACAAAAGTCGTTTTGTAAGCAAAAACTACTGGGATTTTGACGGCGATGGTAAAATAGATATCAGAAACCAGCCGGCCCCCAACTACTTGTTTGGCAATGCAGGTGTGTTTAAAACCAAACTGATAGCAGAAAATATCAACGGTTGTAAGGATAGCATAACCATCGATTCTTTTGTGGTGTGGGCCAAACCTGTTCCGTCGTTTAAGCCCTCCCGCGACAGTTTCTGTGCGAAGGATGCGGTTCAGTTTACCTATACAGGGAATTCCGTTGCTCCCATTGTGGCGTACCGCTGGGATTTTGGAGACCTTTCAACCTTTAAAGATACTTCAACCCAGATGAACGCAGGCTGGAGATACCGCAATCCCTTCAATTATGCAGTTTCATTGAATGTGCGCGACCTAAGGGGTTGTACGGCTGTGGTTTCCCGCGGGATTTATGTGCTGGATACTTCGGGTCCGAAACCCACACCCATTGCCTACATTACCGTTAAAGACCCGAATTCTGTGCAGCTCAACTGGACAAAATCCGGTTTGGGTAATTTTATGCGCTACCATATCTATCTGGATAGCACCCGATATATTTACAGACAGAGTGTATCCGGCAGACAGGATACCTCACTGGTTTTCCAGTATCCGCCGCAGAGGCTCAGTAATCAGCGTTACTGTTATTCCATAAAACTGGAAGATACCTGCGCACAACAAGGCAAACTGGCTGTTTCACACTGCACGATTCTGCTGCGCGATACATCAACCCAAAAATACCATATTGACCTAAAATGGCTTTCATACGACGGTTGGGGAACTGAACTTAGCCATTACGAGCTATTTAGAAAAGACCAGGGCGGCAGTTTTAAATCCATTGCTATCATCGATAAAGACCAGTTGGTTTATACCGACAGCTGGAAATGCGACCAGACCTACTGCTATTTTGTAGAGGCCGTGCACAAAAACAAAATATACCGCTCCAGAAGCAACGAAACCTGCGGAAAACCTTTGTATGGCAAGCCGGATGGTTCGGCGCTGGTGACACTGGTAACGGTGGCCAATGATTTATTCCCGACCGTTTACTGGAAATCAGATTACGCATACAATCCCGGTTCTTCCTTCATCCTCGAAAAATCAGGCAGCGGATTGCCCGGAACGTTTCAAACCGTTAAACAGGTTAGAGGCTTGAGTACAACAGACCAAAGTGCTGATGCACACCTTGCCTCATATTATTACCGTGTGGCCTTCCGCGACCACTGTGGATTTACCGATGTGGCCGGAACGGCTTCAAATTCCATTTTTCTTCGGGGAATTCCGGGAACCCGGAGGATGAAAGTTGAATGGAACCAATACGGATACTGGCATTCAGGCGTAAAGGAGTATAAACTGCAGTTAAAACAGCGAAACGGCAGGTATATAGACTGGCTCAGCATGCCTTCAGTAGTTACGCAGAAAGACAGCATTGATCTGGAAAGTTTCGGGCTCGACAGTATTTGTTTCAGGGTTGTGGCATACAAGGATAGCATCAGCAGGGATTCATCCATTTCTAATTCCGTTTGTTTTGTGCCTGCTTCCTATGTTTGGGTTCCTTCCGCGTTCTCTCCCAATCAAAGTGGCTTAAACGATGTGTTCAAACCCACCACGGGGTATATTTTCGGAAACAACAGAAATCCTGCGCTCCGCTACGAATTCCGGATTTTTAACCGCTGGGGGCAAATGATCTTCCGCACCAACAATCCTGCTGAGGGTTGGGATGGAAACTTCATGCAACGCGAATGTCCTGTTGGACTTTACATATATGAGGTTGAAGCCATTGGATTTGACGGCATTCCGCACCGGAAAAAAGGCACAGTTTATCTGTTGCGTTAAGGAAAACGGCAGCAATGCAGTTCAATTGACCTTTAACTAAGGTAAATTTGCAGAGAATTTATGTTTGATAATCTTCAGCGAAAACTCGAAAAAGCCTTCAAAACCCTTAAGGGGCAAGGCAAAATCAATGATTTAAATGTGGCCGAGACGGTGAAGGAAATTCGCCGTGCACTGATATCAGCCGACGTTAACTTTAAAGTTGCCAAGGAATTTACCGACAAAGTACTGGAAGAAGCCAGAGGCAAAAACGTGCTTACCGCAGTTTCGCCCGGCCAATTACTGACCAAAATTGTTTATGATGAGCTGGTTCAGTTGCTGGGAGGTCAGCAGGCAGAGATTAAACTCTCCGGAAGTCCCGCAGTTATTCTGATTGCTGGATTGCAGGGTTCCGGTAAAACAACCTTTACCGGTAAACTGGGCAGATTGCTGAAATCACAGGGTAAAAACCCACTGCTTGTGGCCTGCGATGTATACAGGCCCGCCGCCCGCGAGCAGCTGAAAGTGCTGGGCACCGCCACAGAGGTTAAAGTTTTTAGCGAAGACCAGAGCACAGATCCGCTCAGCATAGCCAAAAATGCCATTGCCTATGCAAAACTGAATAACCACAATGTGGTGGTGGTTGATACTGCAGGTCGTACCTCGGTAGACCAGCAAATGATGGATGAGATTGCGGCATTAAAAAAGGCGCTGAATCCTGCCGAAACTCTTTTTGTAGTGGATTCAATGACCGGTCAGGATGCGGTTAATACCGCCCGTACCTTTAACCAGGTGCTGGATTTTACCGGTGTGGTACTTACCAAACTTGATGGCGATACCCGCGGTGGTGCTGCTCTTTCCATTAAATCGGTGGTAAACAAGCCCATCAAATTTGTAAGCAATGGCGAAAAGCCCGAAGCCCTCGATGTTTTCTACCCCGACCGTATGGCCGGTCGTATACTTGGTAAGGGAGATGTTGTAACGCTGGTCGAAAAAGCCCAGGCTGCCTTTGACGAAGAAGAGGCGGCTCGGCTTTCCAAGAAAATTGCCAAAAACAGTTTTGATTTTGATGACTTTCTTATTCAGTTGCAGCAAATCAAAAAAATGGGCAACATGAAGGATCTGATGGCCATGATACCGGGTGTTGGCAGCAAAATCAAAGACATGGACATCGATGAGAATGCTTTCAAGGGAATTGAGGCCATGATTCAGTCAATGACGCCTAAGGAGCGTGCAAAGCCGGAAATACTGAATGGATCTCGCAAACAGCGTATCGTGAACGGAAGTGGCAGAAGCATACAGGAACTGAATAAACTGCTTACCCAGTTCAGCCAGATGAGGCAAATGATGAAAAGCATGCAAAACCGTAAATTCCCCAGATTGCGTATGTAGTTTTAGGCACAGCTGTGGCCACGCTTACAGCTAATTTAAAAAAGAATGAACCGCACCGATATTGCCGATTTACGCAAAGAATACACCCGTGATATTCTGAACCCGGAGGATTTGCCCGAAAATCCCTTTCAGGCCTTTTCAAACTGGTTTGATTTTGCCATCCATGAAAATGTTCACGAACCCAACGCCATGGTGCTTTCAACGGTGCAAAACAACAGGCCTTCCTCCCGAGTGGTGCTGCTCAAAGGAATCTCGAACGGAGGTTTTGTTTTTTACACCAATTACAATAGCAAAAAAGGCCGGGAATTATTGCAAAATCCCTTTGCCAGTCTGAATTTTCATTGGTGGCAGCAGGAGCGGCAGATTCGAATTGAAGGCAAAACTGAAAAAGTGTCAGAACAGGAAAGCGATGCCTATTTTAATAGCAGGCCCCGTTTAAGTCAGGCCGGCGCAATTGTGTCTGCCCAAAGCAGTGTGGTTGATTCACGCGAAGCGCTGGATGAAGCAATGAAACAAGTCATGGCATTGCCGGCTGATAAACCCCTGGAGCGTCCCTTGCACTGGGGCGGTTTTCGCCTGATACCGGATTATCTGGAATTCTGGCAGGGAAGGCCCGGCAGGGTTCATGACCGAATCGCCTTTACCCTGTTACCCGACGGCAGCTGGTCTAAATGCAGGCTAAGTCCATAAAAAAAGGCCTTTTCAGGCCTTTTTTGTTTTCTTTTTAGGTGCTGCGGCTACCGGAGCTGCTGCTGCCTTTACCCTGTAGGGTCTGTGCTTGCCGTAAGATCCGTTATGGATTTTACCGCGCTTGGTTTTCAAGTCTCCTTTACCCATAATGAGGGCAAAAATAAAAAACTTGGAAAAACTTTAAAAAATCAGGCGTTTGGATCTTTAAAATTTTCCATCAGTTCTGCCGCAATTCCCGTAAAACTGAATCCACCGTCGTGAAACAGGTTTTGCATGGTAACCATACGGGTGTAATCACTGAACATGGAAACACAGTAATCAGCGCAACTTCTGGCATCGGCATTGCCCAGCGGACTCATGGTATCGGCATAGTTAAAGAAAGCATCAAATCCGCCAACGCCACTTCCTGCTGTGGTTTTGGTAGGGCTTTGAGAAATGGTATTTACACGCACTTTTTTGTGTTTGCCAAAATGGTAACCAAAACTGCGTGCAATGCTCTCCAACAGCGTTTTAGCCTCGGCCATCTCACTGTAGTCGGGGAAAACACGCTGAGCGGCAATGTAGGTAAGTCCTACAATGCTTCCCCATTCCGCCATGGCGTCATGTTTCCACAATACCTGCATCAGTCGGTGAAATGACATGGCAGAAATATCCAGGGTCTGGTGCATGTATTCATAGTTAAGTTCGGTGTAAGGAATTTTCTTGCGGACATTGAGGCTCATTCCTACACTGTGAAGCACAAAATCCAGTTTACCACCCATTTTTTCCATGCTTTGGCTAACCAGATTTTCAAGGTCTTCCATTTTGGTTACATCTGCATAAATCAGCGGGGCATTTAGCTTTTTCGCCAGCTCTTCTGTCTGACCCACCCTAGCGGCCACCGGTGCGTTGGTAAGAACCAACTGAGCCCCCTCGGCATGGCAGCGTTCTGCTACCTGCCAGGCGATCGAATTTTCATTGAGTGCGCCGAAAATAATCCCGCGCTTTCCTTTTAAAATTTGATTTCCCATAATGATTTTCCAAAGGTATAACATTTCACTGAATTAATGCTTTTGTCCTTGTTTGGCTGGCTGCCGAAACCGGGGATGAGATAACATTCACCGGTTCTGCGGTGGACGGTAAATAGAATTCATAACGGTTGATTTTGTTTTTTAATTCAATTGTTATAGTTTTACATTATGAAACAATTCTTTACCCTGTTGTTCATACTTGTAACCTGCTTTCCGTTAAGGTCGCAGTTTCAATCCATCAGCGGGACGGTTATTAAGTCACAACTCAAAGAAAATAAACCATTTGAAGCAACACGCAGAAGTGCTTCCAAGCCTACCTCATGCAAGGGAGATACATCCTATTTTGTTCAATATGGCGTTAAAGGCTATCGGTTTGTCACCGTCAGAAATGGAAGCAGTCTCGGACAATTCTACGGCGCTCCTCAACCCATTACTGTTTCAGGTTTTAGGTTTTTTGCCGTAGCCAATGCTGTCACTCCGGCGAGACCCGTATTTATCAGAATACGATGTAATCTTTACCGGGCAGGTGCAGATTCATTGCCAACAGGACCCATTCTGGCAAGTGATACGGTAACGGTGGATACCATTATGCGCACCAATGTGTTTTTAACAGATGTGCAGTTTGATGCCAAATTCAAAAATCCGGTTACTGTCAATCACAATTATATCCTCACGGTAGAGTGTGACAGCACCACCGTTTCTGCCAGCGTAATTACCAGTGACTGGACCCAGGGCGACGGGAGAAAAAGAAACCTTGGTTGCGGCAGCGTGAGCGGACTTTGGTACCGCAATATGCAGCTGAATATAGGCGGTGTTACATTTGATGCAGATAACCAGCTACTGCCTTTTGTGAAATACAATTTCGGTACGGATTTTAATATTACCAGCAATTGCTATCCCAATGTGGACACGGTCCGGTTTCCAAATCAACAGAAATTTAATGTAAGCGGACATCCATACTATAATTATTATCAGTATTACAACTTGCCTCAATTTTCACATCGCTGGACATATGATGGCGGTTTCAGCACCTATATGGTGGATGGCAAATTTAGGCCCCCCAGCAAAAAGAACTTCACAGTTCAGCTGATATCGACCGTATACTCTTACAGGGCAGGTACCTGCAATGATACCACGGTAAAAACGGTTTATTTCAGACCTGTTGTTCCTTCGCTCAAAAGGCCGGCCAATGTGTGTCGCGGAGATACAACGGCCATTGAACTTACTACCGATAACGGCGCAATTATCCGATGGCACCGCACGCCCACAGATACGGCTTTCTTTACCGGGACCAGCTTGCCCGTAGTGAATGCCCAGCAAAATGATTCATTCTGGGTGCGTTCGCAAAACGGTCCCTGTTTTTCGTCGTTCATTAAAATAAAGCTTATTGTTAACGATTATCCAAATAAACCCACGGTCCAGGACGCCCAGATCTGCATTGGTGCAGCGGCTAATCTGCAGGCATCAACCAACAAGGGTCAAATAGAGTGGTTTAATACATCTGCCGGCGGAAAAAGCTTTTTTACGGGAAACACCCTGCAGACATCTACTTTATTTTCAGATACATCATTCTATGTTCAGGCAAATAATCAGGGCTGTATCAGTAAAAATGGACGGACGAAGGTTACCGCCTTTGTAAGCAACAACTTTGCGCCCCAGAAACCTTCTGTAGTAGCGGATACATTTGCATGCTTCAGTTCCGGGCAGTCGTTTACGCTTCAGGCCACGGGAAATGATACCATCCGGTGGTTCAATCAGCCGGCAGGCGGCACGCCCATTGCCTTGGGTAAGAATTATACCTTTATGCCTTCAGGCAGGGGCACTTACGATTATTTTGTAGAGGTTTGGAACGGCGTATGTGCCAGCAGCCGAGAGCATTCTACCCTGCATGTTTATAGTCCGCCTGCCATTTCGGGCAAAACCAGCCCCACCGTTTGCGCCGGCGACTCTGTTTCCTTTGCAATAAACATTCCCTGGGGTATTGTAAAGTGGTATTCGTCATCAGATTTGCAAAATCCTGTTTACACCGGAACAAAGCCTGTATTCCGTAATTTACAGTCAAACACAACATATTATCTCAAAGCCGCTGAAGAACAGTGCAACGCAGCAAACTTTGACAGCGTTAAAATAACCGTAAATGTGCCTCCGGTTCCATCACTCATTAAATCCGATCCGGTATGTGCCAAAGGAGCAGGTGTGTTTCAGGTCAATGCTGCCGGTGGCAATATTTGGTGGTATTATGAAGATACCTCCTCTGCTTCTTTCTTTAAAGGCAGCCAGATTGTTACCGGTCCGTTGTTGTCTCCGGTAACCTATTACTATGCTACGGAAAAAAATGGTTGCTTTAGCACCCGTAAGGCACTGACAGTTGCCATCAAACCAAGACCAACTGCCGGATTTACCTGGCAGCTGCGCTGGCAGAGAACCCTAGTTTGTACGCCTATTACCACGGCCGGTCTCACGTTTGAGTGGAACTGGGGCGACGGTTCAAAAACAACCGGTTTGCCCGGCACGCATCAGTATGCACAGGAAGGCAACTACACGGTAAAACTCGTGGTTGCCAGCAACAGCAATGGATGCCGGGATACGGCAGATATCCCTGTGCTGATCAGCCATGTGGGTACAAAACAACATGTGTCGCCGGATGTGAAGGTTTACCCTGTTCCTGTTAATGCAGGTGCTGATTTGAAGGTCTCAGTTCCGGCCGGTAAAAAATATAACTACACCGTGTATTCTGCGTCGGGTGCCGTTTGCTTTGGTGGTCAGACCTCTGACGGCCGCATAAACATTCCTGCCGAAGTCAATGCAGGTATTTACT
>CANHQZ010000060.1 GCA_947463125.1 Flavobacteriales bacterium
AAACCGTGCATCTTTTGTGCATTTCTCATCTCCTGACCTGCCTATTTTTGTGTCATGGTTGCACAATTCCCTTACGAGGCTTTTTTGGATTATGTAATGAAAAACGGAACACCCAAAACCGACCGCACCGGAACAGGTACGGTAAGTGTTTTTGGAGGACAGTTGCGTTTCAATCTGCAGGAAGGTTTTCCTCTGATTACCACCAAAAAGGTGCATTTAAAAAGCATTATTTATGAATTGCTTTGGTTTTTGAAGGGTGAGACCAACATTGCTTATCTGAAGGAGCACGGGGTGAGTATTTGGAACGAATGGGCAGACGAAAAGGGCGAGCTTGGTCCTGTGTATGGAAAGCAGTGGAGAAGCTGGGAAGCGAAAGACGGACGGGTGATAGACCAGATTTCGGAGGCCATGAACCTCATTAAAAACAACCCGGACAGCCGCCGTATTTTGGTAAATGCCTGGAATGTGGGCGAAATAGACAAAATGGCCCTCATGCCCTGCCATACGATGTTTCAGTTTTATGTGGCGGACGGCAAATTGAGCTGTCAGTTGTATCAGCGCAGTGCAGATTTGTTTTTGGGTGTACCCTTCAATATTGCCAGCTATGCTTTGTTAACCATGATGATGGCGCAGGTGTGTGGGCTTCAGTGCGGTGATTTTGTGCATACTTTCGGTGATGCACACATATACAGCAACCATTTTGAGCAGGTTAAAGAGCAGCTGAGCCGCGACCCCAGGCCTTATCCAACCATGAAGATTAACCCTGAGGTGAAGGATTTGTTCGCATTCGATTACAGCGATTTTACCCTGGAAAATTACGATCCCTGGCCTGCGATTAAGGCTCCGGTGGCGGTGTGATACCTAACAAAAACAAAAAACCCTTACCCCAATATTGCTTAGGTGTTCGTAAATCTCGCTATGGTTATCAATAGATGACAGTGTTGAGATAAGAACATCCCCCGCCGAAAAAGGATAATCACGATAGTGCACAATCGGCTTATTGTCTATAACATTGCCTGCAATGTGGACTTTGTGCGCCAGCCAGTGTACATCTAAGCCATCGGCTTCCACCATTTTCTTGAGCAGTTTACCCTTGTCCAGGGTGCCGAGAATCATCACCGGGGCATTGCTTTTCACAAACATCTTTTTCCAGTGATTCCATTTCATTTGCATGAACGCGGCTGCGCCATAATTATCGCTGTTAACGGAATAACGCGAGGCGTGTTGTCGCCATTGATGGCAAATGCCCGGGGCGGACTGCACGGAAAAACCCTTTACAAACAACCGGAAAGCCATGTCGTAATCTTCGGGATATACGGCATCGTCAAAACAGCCGGAATCTCTTAATTCCTCAGTGCGCATCATCCAGCAGGGGCTGGGTATCACACATTCCCGCCAGATGTTTTGCCAGTGGTCGTTGTTATCGCAGCGTTCGTTCAGCCAGTTTTCATAAAAACGGGTGCCTGTTCCGCAATTTTCTTCCGGAAAAAACTGAACCCTGCCTGTGACAATGGTTTTGGGCGGGGCCGATTCGAGTGTTTGCACCAAATTTTCCAGTTTATCCTTCGGCATAATATCGTCGGCGTCCATGCGGGTGACGAATTCGCCTTTGGCTGCCGCTAACAAAGTGCGGTTTGCGGCAATTAGGCCTTGGCCATCTGACGGAACCATGCGAAAACGCGCATCCGAAGCCACGTACGCCTGGAGAATGGCTGCAGAACCATCGCTGCTGCCGTCATCCAGCAGGTAGCATTCCCAATCCTTGAATGACTGTTGCTGTATGCTTTGCAGGCACGCATCCAGAAACGGTTCGGCGTTTTTAATAGGAATCAGCACAGATACCCGCGGCATGCTGCAAAGATGGGGTTGCGTGTGGTTTTTTGTACATGTGCAAGAATCGCAATGTGCGGAATACTACAATGTTGCGAACTTGCAGCCATGTTGGATGCATTCTTCGAGCCGGTAGACAAATCGGTGTGGGCCCCTTTTCGCAACAGCGATTCCCTGCTGGGCGGCAAAATCCATATACACGGAAATTCCTTTCCCAAACTCAAAAACTGCAAGTTAGCCATTGTGGGTGCAGGCTATCCGGCCGATGAGGTAAGGCGCAGGCTATATTCACTCAGCTGGCGCTTCGATAGCTTAGGTGTTGCCGATCTGGGCAACCTGAAACTGAATGGTGACGCCAACAGCAGGCAGTTTGCCATGAGCGAAGCCATCGGCGAATTGCTGGCCGCAGGCATGAAGGTACTTATCATTGGCCACGATCCGCTGTTGCTGTATGGTTATTACAAAGCTTACCGCCAAACCAAAGAACCCGTGGAGGTGGTGAAGGTAAGTCCAGATGTGGATCTGGACGAAGGCACACCACTAAGGCAGATTCTGGTGGAAAAGCCCAGCTATCTTTTCAACATTGACTTTCTAGCCACCCAGAGTTATTACATCAACAACCAGACCGCAGCGGTGCTCGATAAAATGTATTTCGAAAACCACCGCCTGGGAGAAATACGGGCAAGCATGGAAGAAACCGAACCCATTTTGCGCAGCGCCCACCTGCTGATGTTTGACATGAACGCCTGCCGCTATGCCGATGCGCCGGGAACAATGTTGCAAAGCCCCAATGGTTTGTATGCAGAAGAGGCCGCCAAACTGGCGCGCTACGCCGGGGTGAGCAATACACTCAGTTCGGCATATTTTTATGGGTTAAACCCCGATAATCCCCAGCCCGCGGACCATGTACTGCTCTCGCAGATGATTTGGTATTTTTTGGATGGTTTCTGCGCCAGGTTCAACGATCACCCCGTTCACAACCACGAGGATTTTCTCATATACCGCAACCGGTTGAGCAGCACCGGCCATGAAATAATTTTTTACAAGAGCCGCAAAAGCAACCGCTGGTGGATGGAAATTCCGCATCCCTACGATAAGAAGACTTTTTTCATCGGCTGCAGCTACCGCGATTACGAAACGGTGTGCAACGACGAAATGCCCGACCGCTGGTGGAGGGCTTATCAGCGGTTGATGTGATTTGGGTTTAGAGGCTAATAGTTTAATTGTTTATTAGTTTATTGGTCTCATGGTTTATTAGGAATTGCAATCTGGTCTTTGGCCCATCTACCTTTACTTAACAACCCTTTCATTCCTTAATTATATCATTATTCAATTTCTTCATTCAAAAAACGCCTTCGGCAACAACCCCGCCCAATAAACTAATAAACAATTAAACCGATAAACTGTTAATTTCATTAGGATACTTCAAAGAACTCTTGACTATCCACTGTAAACTGTCAACTAATTTTTGCCTTATTTTTGCAACCTCATGTCAGAAGGATTTCACGGCATAGCCGTACACAAAGTAGTAAAAGAAACCGCCGATGCGGTAACGCTTCACCTGGATATTCCCGTTTCACTCACCGAAACATTTTCATACACTGCCGGGCAGTACCTCACCTTTGAGGCTGAAATCAACGGCGAAAAAGTACGCAGAAGCTACTCGCTGTGCACCTATGCACCCGCCGATGCGCATCCTGCCGTTACCATCAAGCGCGTGGATCAGGGCCGCATGAGCGGTTACATGAATACCGCCGTGAAAGAAGGCGATGTGCTGCAGGTAATGGCTCCCATGGGTAAGTTTACCGTCATTCCCGATGCGGGCCGCAGCACGCACTACGTGCTCTTTGCCGGTGGCAGCGGTATCACACCCATGATGGGTATTTCCAAGGCTGTGCTCATGCACGAGGCCGGAAGCAAGGTTACGTTGGTGTATGCCAACCGCAACCCCGACAGCGTTATTTTCAAGCAGGCACTGGCCGACATGGAAAAGCAATATTCAGGCCGTTTCAAGGTCATTCACAGCTACGATCAGGCGCCACTGACCTGGTTTGGCATGAAAGGTCACCTCACCGAAGACAAGGTAGTAAACGTGCTGCAATCCAAGATTGGCGGCTCTTACGCCGATTACAAATATTACATCTGCGGTCCTGGACCGATGATGGATGTGGTAAAGAAAGGCCTGTCCAAAGCCGGTGTGGCCTCGGGCAACGTGTTTACCGAATATTTCTCGGCCCCAACATCTTCAGAGCCAAAGGCAGAACCGGTGACAGCAGCGGTTGCATTTGCAGGAACTGCCCATGTTACGGTACATGTATACGGAAAATCGCAACAAATAACCTGCGACGAAAACACCACCATCCTCAAGGCCTGCATGAAAAACGGCATTGATCCGCCGTACAGTTGCACCGTGGGCGTTTGCACCACCTGCAGGGCCAAGGTTACTAAAGGCCAACTGCACATGCTGGAGCGCGAGGGACTGACGGATGATGAAATTGAAAAGGGCTATGTGCTTACCTGCCAGGCGGTTCCACGCAGTGGAGAAATAGAATTGTCTTTCGAGTAAACGTACATGCAAAATTTACAAACCTACTGGGATGCCGGAATGACCTGGGCATCCTACCGCAAACAGATTGACGATTTATTGCTGGAAGGCAAAACCACGAGTGCAGATAATAGTCCGGCTATGCTGGAATACGCGAAACTGAACCAGGCGCGCATGCGCAGACTGGAAACCCGCACCGAACTTGATGCCGGAATCCTGGATTCGTTGAAAAACCTGCCCGAAGGCTTGAAAATACTGGTGATTGCCGAAGGCTGGTGTGGCGATGCCGCACAGGTTTGTCCGCCCGCCGAGCTCATGTTTCAGGCGCTGGGACTGGAAACCCGCTACGTGCTGCGCGATACCGATACTGCGCTGATTGATCAGTTCCTCACCAACGGCGGCCGCAGCATTCCCGTGTTTATTGCATTGGATGCGAATGGCAATGTAATCGGCGAAAAATGGGGCCCGCGCCCTGTGGCTTTGCAGGAACTGCGCATGGGCTGGCTGAAAGAGGGAATGCCCTATGAACAGCAGGCCGAGTTGTTGCATGGCTGGTATGCCAAAGACAAAACGCTGTCTACGCAGCGCGAACTGGCCGATTGGCTGAAATCCTTAGCTTAAGCCAGGTAACGCCTGATTTTTTCCAGCACACTGCTGAAATCCTCCGGCAGCGGGGCTGTAAAATGCATTTCTTTTCCGGTAACGGGGTGAATAAAACCCAGTTCTGCGGCATGCAGCGCTTGTCGCGGCATCATATCAAAGGCATTTTCTATGAATTGCTTGAATTTTGGCAATGCCGAACCCTTGCGAATTTGCCTGCCACCATACATTTCATCGCTGAAAATCGGATGCCCCTGAGAAGTCATGTGAGCGCGGATCTGGTGGGTTCTGCCCGTTTCAAGCCTGCACTCAACCAGCGAAGCAAAATAGAAGTTTTCAAGGGTGCGGTAGTGGGTGATGGCAATTTTGCCGTCTTCCTCGTTTTCGAAATGCTTGCTGCGCCTTCGATCCGCCGGGTCTCGGGCCATGTAGCCGCGGATGGTGCCTTCGGGTTGTTCAAATTCGCCCCATACCAGTGCCAGGTAGCGACGGTGAATGGTGTGGTGAAAAAACTGGTTGGCCAGGTGGCTGAGGGCAAATTCATTCTTGCCTACCACGAGCAGGCCGCTGGTGTCTTTGTCTATGCGGTGCACCAACCCCGGTCGGTGGTTGGTGTCTTTTTGAGGAAGTGTTCCTGCGTGGTAGGCGAGGGCATTTACCAGTGTGCCGCTATAATTGTTGCAACCCGGATGTACCACCATGCCTGCGGGTTTGTTTACGATAAGTAGGTGTTCATCCTCGTAAATAATGTCCAACGGAATGTTTTCGGGGTAAATTTCCGTGTCGCGGGGAGGTTCGGGAAGGAGGATGCGCACATCATCGCCGGGTTTGATTTTGTAATTGCTTTTAATGGGCTTGCCGTTCACCTGGATACAACCGGCTTCGGCAGCCGCCTGCACCTTGGTTCGGCTGGCATTCTGAAGCTTGTTCATCAGCCATTTATCAATGCGCATGTGCTCCTGACCCGGGTCGGCCACAAAGTGGTAATGTTCAAATAGGGCGCCGTCGTCGTTCAGGATTTCTTCTTCCACGCCGCGAAGTTACGGTCATTATGGCCGTTGGGCGTCAAAATGTGTTTGTTGGGTTTTGTTGCTATATTGCAAGCATGGATAAAATGATGGTTTTGCAATGCCTGTTGCTGTTGTTTCCGGCGGTGATTTTTTT
This sequence comes from Flavobacteriales bacterium, assembly GCA_947463125.1. Lineage (GTDB taxonomy): Bacteria > Bacteroidota > Bacteroidia > NS11-12g > UBA955 > RGEC01. The sequence continues at coordinate 6,140 of CANHQZ010000060.1, forward strand.
ACAATCAGGACTGGATAAGGCTTTCAAGCTGGGGGACAACAAAGCCTACATTCTGTCGGTTTTTGAGAATACATTTCTGAAACCGATTTCCGGGATTTTGTTTTATCTGTTGCTGATATTGGAACTTAGCTGCGGGATAATTGCCGTAGCCGGAATGGTTATGCTGACTTCGAAAGCAGATTGCACCATGGGATATTACACATTTTTATTGTCTGTGATTACCCTCACCGGTTTGCTGGCAGGGCAGCGCATAGCGGGCGATTATCCCGGGGCTGCCGGCATTATGCCGTATTTGATTCTGGCGTTTTTAGGATTATACCTGTTTTCGGTGTAACATAAAAAAGCCCCGTTTTTACAACGGGGCTTTTCTTCATACAATCTGAAATAGGTTTATTTGGCTCTTTTAAAGTAAAAGCGGCTGATGAAAATACCGTCATCTCCGTTTACGCTGGTGGAAGATTCCACACCCGCCACAATGTTTACAATTTCCCAGCCTTCATTGAGCATGGTGTTTACTTTGCTATTAATTACAGCATCATTGGCAGCAATGTTCTGAAAACGGATACCGCCAAGGTTAAAGAAGTTCAGTAGTTTGGTTTCCTCAAAATTCTTTACGCGGATTTCACTGCGATCCGATTTGTTGCGCTCGTTGTCTTCTTCTGTGCGTGTGGTTGTAAACGCTTTGTAGTCGCGCTGCTCCAGTGCATTGATAATTCTGGAACGGCCCATACCGCCGGGAACGATGGATTCTACCACAGTAAATGAGGTAAATTCATACTGGGCAGTTTTGTTTTTTTCTTCCTTGCCTGAGAAGGAATACATCAGGAAAGCCACGGTTACGATGGCTACAGGTGCGAGGATTAAAGTTATTTTTTTCATATTTGGTGTGTTTTTTATCTGTACAAATTTAGTTTGGAAGTTCTTTATGTTACTTAATTTTTATGTCACATTTGTGGCTAAGCCATTAATAATTCTTACTGATTTTTCAGCTCCCAAAGCCCCACATTTTCTACGTGCTGGGTGTGCGGAAACATATCCACCGGCTGAATTTTGACCAGCCTGTATTTTTCATCCAGCAGTTTTGCGTCGCGGGCCTGGGTGGCGGGATTGCAGCTTACGTATACAATGCGCGGGGGTTCTGCTTCCAGAATGCGTTTTACTACATCGGGGTGCATGCCGTCACGGGGCGGATCGGTTATCAGCACATCGGGTTTACCATGTTGTGCGATGAATTCAGCGGTGAGTATTTCTTTCATATCACCTGCATAAAACTTTAGGTGGCTCATCCCGTTCATCTCCATATTCTCCTTTGCATCCATAATGGCTTCGGGCACGTACTCAATGCCCACCACTTCACGGGCTTTGTCTGCTACATACAAAGCAATGCTTCCGGTTCCGGTGTATAAATCATATACGAGTTCGTTTCCGGTAAGGCTGGCAAATTCTTTGGTAATGGAATACAGGTTTTCGGCTTGTTCGCTGTTGGTCTGGAAAAAGCTCTGCGGCCTGATTTTAAACCGTAAACCACCCAGTTCTTTTATCAAATAGGCATTGCCATGGTAGCACTGTACCTCCAAATCCTGCAGGGTATCATTTTTCTTGGGGTTGATGACGTATACCAGAGAGGTAACTTTTTTGAACGTATCCCGAATGTAATTCAACAGCGCTTCTCTTTTTTCGGCATCATCCTCAAAAAAGCTCACCAGCACCATCCACTCGCCTTTGCGGTTGCAGCGCAGCATCAGGTTGCGCATCATGCCCTGCTGGGCAATTAAATCATAAAAAGTATAACCATGTTCATCACAAAATGCTTTTACGCCCCGTTGGATGTCATTGACATAATTTGTCATGAGGTGGCATTGCTCAATGTCCATCACCTTATCAAACCTGCCCGGAATGTGAAAACCCAGTGCGTTGGGTCGTGTATCTGCGGTCGGATCGAAGGTAGTTACCCATCCACGGTTGCTGAAGGTGAGGTCCAGCTTGTTGCGGTATTCGCGGGTTTGTGGGGCACCTAAAATAGGAAGCACCTCAAAGCCAGACAATCCGGCCAGCCTTTCAAGAGCATCGATTACCTGCTGCTGTTTAAATGCCAGCTGTTCTGCATAATCCAGGTGTTGCCATTTGCAGCCGCCACAGGTTTGGTAGTGCTTGCAGAAGGGTTCAACGCGTTTATTGGAAGCCTTGTGCAGCTTAACAATGCGGCCTTCCTGGTAGTTTTTCTTTTTGGCCACCACCTGCACATCGGCTATATCGCCCGGGGCGGCAAACTTTACAAAAACCACCTGGTTGTCGGTTCTGGCTATGCAGTTTCCTTCGGCAACAGCAGTCTGTATTTCAAGGTTTTCAATGAGGCGCAGTTTCTTAAATTTTCGTCTCATTTTGCGGCTTTTTTGGCTTCTATTTGTTTGAGAATCTGCATGAATGCTGAGGGTTCGTGGTAGCCTGCCAGGCAATATCGCTCATCGGATTTGCCCGGTTGCAGCCAGAAGTAGGAGGTAGGAAATCCGAATTGTTTGCCGTGGCCTAGCCACAGAAAGAGTTCGGCGTTGTTCATCACGGTATCGCCAAAGCGGAAAGTAGCATCCACTTCGGGATTCATTTTCACGGGTACAAAATGCGTGTTTATTTCGGCAATGATGGCCGAATCGGTATACGTTTCGCGGTCCATTACCTTGCACCAGTAGCACCAGTTGGTGTACATATCCACCAGAATGATTTTGTTTTCAGCAACTGCTTTTTTGTAGCCACTTTCAAAATCGAGCCAGACAATGGTTTTGGAGGGAACTGGTGCCGGCTTTTCCGGGGGAACTTCCGCAAGCGATATACCGGGCTTGGGCTCCGGGATTATAGGTGTTTCAGACGGTTTGTTTATGCCGGATTGGGCCGTTTTTGGAGCCTTACAGGACAAAAGTACAAAAGCACCGAGCAGATAAATAATACTGCGTTTCATATCAGATGCTGTGGGTTTTCATGCTGATGTCCAGGCTTTTTACAGAATGGGTGAGAGCACCGAGCGATATGAAATCAACCCCTGTGGCCGCGTAATCGCGCAGGTTGCCGGCATGAATGCCTCCTGATGCTTCGGTTTCACATTTCCCGGCAATAAAATCCACGGCTTCCTTGCAGGCTTCGGGCGTGAAATTATCCAGCATGATGCGGTCTACCGCACCGGTATTCAGCGCTTCCTGCACTTCGTCGAGGTTGCGTGTTTCCACCTCTATTTTTAAATCCTTTTGGTTTGCTTTTAAGTAATCAACCGTGCGGTGTACGGCTGCGGTAATTCCGCCGGCTGAGTCGTTGTGGTTGTCTTTCAGCATGATCATGTCATACAGCCCGATTCTGTGGTTTTCACCGCCCCCGGTTTTCACCGCCCATTTTTCCAGCAGGCGCAGTCCGGGCGTGGTTTTACGTGTATCCAGGATTTTTGCCTTATAACCTTCGGTTAATTTCACCATGGCTGCGGTTTGCGTAGCAATACCGGAAAGGCGTTGCATGAAATTGAGCAACAGTCGCTCTGCCAGCAGCAGGCTGTGCACGGATCCGGTGGCTTCAGCAAGCAGGGTGCCGGTCTGAAGGTATTCGCCGTCTTGGTGGTAAGTTTTGAAAACGATGGAAGGATCTATCACATTCAGTATGGTTTTGGCCAGTTCCATACCGGCAATCACCCCGTTTTCTTTCAGTAAAAGTCTTGAATGTCCTTGTGTTCCGGCTGGAATACTTGCCAGAGACGAATGATCGCCATCGCCCCGGTCTTCCTGAATACAGGATTGAATAAAGCGTATCAGTTCAGGGTTGCTGAAATCCATGCCGTCAAAGTTCAGCCTTATTTCTCGATTTTCAGTTCGTGAATACTCATGGCCTTGCCACTTCCCCTGTAAAACACGGTGGTTTTATATTCACCGGCCTGGGTTGAAACAGATATCACCAGGAAGTGGGCGCCATTTTCACTTTTCCCCTGTTGCAGGGATTTTGCGCTGCTTGGTGCATGCTGTTCAAAGAAACCGGATAAAATCATTTTAGCCTGACTCTTGCTGTAAACACCTTGTTTTCCCGGGGTAGTGAGCTGCACGCTGGCACTGAAGTAATTGGCAATTTCTTCTGAGTTGCCATCGGCAAAAAGGCGTGTAAGACGGTTGGCGTCTTCCGCCGGTTTGGCTGCCAAAGAGATGAAAACAGCCGCTACTGCAGCAAAAATCGGTGGTAACATTGCGTTGTGTGTTGCTAATTCTATGCCAAAATAATCCGGATTCCAAAAGAAAAGGCCCGCTTGGGGCCTTTTCAATGATTTAATGGAGAAAAATTACGGTTTCACAACCTTCACGGCCGCATGTGCATTGGAAGAATGTGCATACAACATATACAACCCCGAAGATAGTGTGGAGATATCCAGTGAGGTGATTTTTGCATCGGCTTTGGTTTCAAGTACCACATTGCCTGTAACATCCATCAGCAACAGGGCAACCTGCTGAGATCCGAAGGCGCTTATATCTACTGAAACCTTATCTGATGAAGGATTCGGCATCACAGCCATATTTAAGGTCTTAAGCAGGTTTTTGGGCGTAGCAGCACTGATTTTGTTGCAATCCCCGGATGCATTGTATTTCATATTGCTGAAATCAATGTAGCAGGCCCAATTAGGATTGTCAATAAAGGGATTGCGGCTGTTTTGCCTGAATGAGGCGTATTCCTGTCTTGCCATTTCGTACTTGGAAGGAGGGAATTGCAGATTCCATCTTTTGAGTACTTTCTGATCCTGCAAATCAGAGATGAACTGATTGGATGTGGGTAGGGTAAATGGTTTAGCTGCAGTGTGATAAGCAGCGCAGATATAAAAACAGGCACGTGCCATCATGCCTTTGGCACGATCGGGTGGTTCGTATGCCAGGTTGCCTGCGCTGTCCTGACCGTATTTGCCATCCAGAAACTGGAAAGTAACGGTTTTCAGGTTGTTGTATGGAACATTACTTCTTACTGCATTGGTCTTGTTTTGGTGTACAGGGAAAAGGGCAAATAAATCAGTGCCGCAAGCGCTGTCTGTTGCAGAACTGGATGGTATGGGCATCCAGCTTCTCGGATATGAATGTTCTCGGCTGAGAGTATCCCAGATAATGGGTGGGTTATACAGATGTTTGTAACCTGAATAATTACAGGTAAGTACACGCTTGCCACCTGTGGTATCATATGCCTCAAAATCTTCAACCATGGTAGTGCCAAAATTGCTGTAGAAAATCTGGAAGTGATTTGTCCTAAGCCTTGATCTGAGCTTTGAAATAAACAGGCTGTCAGTAGGACTTACGTTGCTGTAATAACTTCCTGCGTTCAATCCGGGTGTAGTAACTTTACTGATGGCATAACCAGATTGGTTATAGTTGGTAAAGTTGCCGTATCCATTCCAGGTAAATACCTTAACGAAATAGCGGGTATTGGCTACAATCTGGTCAACTCTGAAATTCCCGGCAGCACCACTGGTTACCACGCGGGCTTTACCGAGGTATGAACCTTTTTCATATACAGAACCGTCGGTAGGGGTTTCAGTAATGCTGTCTTTAGAAACCAATACCAATACATTCTCAGCGTTAGTTGCATTGGCATCTACGCGCAACTGCCAGGCTCTTACAGTTGAGAAATTAATGGAGGGAACGGCATTGGGTTCGGTAGCGTAGCTTCCGCTAATAGCATAAACATTTACGGAGAACACCTGATTACCCACACCATCATTGCTGTAAATATTCATGGTAGCTTTCGCCGATCCGGCTGGTGCTCCGGTCAGTTGCACCAATACGTTTGTTTGGCTGGATGCTGCTATGGCTTTAGGAGCCCCACCTATTTTGAAATACTGCGCAGAGGCACCGCTGAAACTTATGGAATCTATTTTCAGCGAATCCCCCAATCCGTTGTTTTTCAGTGTCAGAGGAAATAATCCTGAATTCCCGGGCTGGAAATTCCCGCCATTGATGAGCGGTTTGGTTCCGTCCAGCACTGCAATTTCAGGACTTGCTGAAGGACCGGCAGGTTTTACCAATACATCATCCAGCGCCACGTTGAAACCGGTAACTTTGGTGGTGTAGATGAAACGCACATAGCGGCTGCTGGATTTTAATCTAACTATATGTTTGGTC
>CANHQZ010000061.1 GCA_947463125.1 Flavobacteriales bacterium
CTGTGCCTGCTGCCAATACCGTTCCACGCGTTTCCGGAAATTACCTGCTGGTGGTATACCGCAACTACGACGAAAACGACATCGTGCTCTCCCGCCGCCTGATGGTGATGGATATGAAAGGCCGTGTGGACCTCACCGTCATTCAAAGTTCGCAGGTAGAACTGCGCCCTACCCATCAGCAGGTAAACTTCAATTTTGTACTTACCGACAATTATTTCATGCCCAAACCCTACCAGGATCTAAAGGCCGTAATCCTGCGTAATGGAGAATGGATCACTGCCAACAACAGCCTGGCGCCCCAGTTTATATCCGGAAACAGCTACAGCTACCAGTACCAGACCGGAAACCAGTTTGAAGGCCTCAACGAATTCCGTTTTTTTGATATCCGCAGTTTTCGCCAAAGCACGGCAGGCGTAAAACAGCGCTTCAATGTGGCCAACCAGAAACACATAGTGCTTATCACCGACCAAACCCGCCGCTTCGACCGCTACTTCAACTGGGCCGATTACAACGGGCGCTATTTCCTGTTCAGCCGCGATATTCCCCTGCCTTCCGGTGCTTCCGCCGAAGGCGACTACTGCTTTGTGCATTTTACCCTGAAAAGCGATGAGGAGCTGAAAAACAAAAAGGTGTACGTGTATGGCGAACTCAGCGACTGGCGCATGCACCCGGATTGTGAAATGTTCTACAACCCCGACAACAAAACCTACGAGGCTGTTATTCCGCTCAAACAGGCCTACTACAACTATTCCTACGCGGTTTACGACCCTGCAGACGGCTCGGTGGATACCAGGCACTTCGAAGGTTCACACAGCGAAACAGAGAACAATTACATGGTGTTGATGTACCACCGCAACCAGACCATGAACTACGATGAGCTGATCGGCTACGGGCTGGAAAACACCCGGGGCAAGCGCTAGAACAATTAGGCCCCTGCGTTTGTTAGTATAAACGCCCATGGAAGAAAACGAAATTACCGACACCCGGCCCGATTACCTGAAAGACGCCCTGTATCAGGGAGAGCTTAGCCAGGCTCCGTATGCCCTGTCGGTGAGTTCGCCCAAAATTGAGCCCATCGACAAACGCCTGCTTAAAGCCAATGCCCATGAGGCGATGCAGCATCAGGCACAGCAGCAGATTGATATGCTGCGCAAGCAGGCTGCCCTGCTTATTCAGCAAGCCCGCGATATTGAAAAGCGTTTGGAAGTGAGCCACGCTATTTACCAGGCATCCATCAATTTTGAGCCCGTGATTGGCGGCATCTACCATTTGTATCAAAAGGAAGATGGCACACAGGTGCTGAGCATGGTAGCGCCCTACGAGTGGGGCAAGGAAATGCCGTTTGCCGAATTTTTGAATACCGTTCGGCTGCTGGCAGACAAAACCTGGGACGTACTCGCCTAAATTACGGTTTCATCAAATCGTGGGTGGCTTTGATTAGCAGTGCCCTGGGCGTAATGGCGCCACTCATTACCAGCAGTTTATTCAGCCAGCCGTGCACCACCCTGCGTTTGCCGGCTTTCATAGCCCTGAACGCCTCTTCGGCCACCACTTCCGGCTTCATCATGCCCATTTGCATAATTTTGGAAGTGCGGGTAGCGGCGCGGTCGTGGAAAGGTGTTTCGGTGGGCCCGGGGCAGGATGCAGTTACGCTTACACCGGTATTGCGCAATTCGTAGCGCAGGGCTTCGCTAAAGCTCAAAACAAAGGATTTGGTGGCGGCATAAATGGCAAACGCCGGAGCGGGCTGAAAAGCCGCAGTAGAAGCCAGGTTGAGAATATGGCCATGCCCTTTGGCCTTCATTTCCTGCGCCAGGGCGTGGGTGAGGCGGGTGAGTGCGTACATATTTAGCATCATCATCTCGCGGTGAAGTTCAAAGGGTTTATCCAGAAAATAGCCTGCATCACCAAAGCCGGCATTGTTCACCAGGCAATCGATGCTGAGGTTATCGGTTTGCAGTTGCTGCAACAGGGCCTCCACGTTGTCGGGCTTTGCCAGATCCGTGGTATAGTAGCTTGCCTCCACACCATACAGGGATTGCATTTCGGCGGTAGCTGCCTTCAGGGCGGTTTCGTTGCGGGCCACCAGCACCATGCGGTAGCCATCGGCTGCCAGCAGGCGGGCAAATTCCAGTCCGAGTCCGCCAGATGCACCCGTAACCAGGGCCGTTTTCATGTTTTTCATTTGGTAAAGGTAACGTTTTTGGGGGAGTATGGTTTTTGGGGGATACCTGTTTGCCAACCCCGAAGAGCTAAACCACCGCCGGGCAGGCTATTTTCTCGTCCTTAAGAGCGTTGTACGTTTTAGACAAGGCGCTGTATTCCGACCCCGGAGGGGTCACATATCATTAACCCGAGGTGCCAGCCTCGGGTGGGCGCGCCCCCGCGCCCCGCGACCCCGGATGGGGTCGAATAAACAACCCTCTTGTACCCCAAGAACAGGGAGCATCATGCTCTTTTTGTTGTCTTTTTGATTATTTTTTTTAACTTTATTACTTGCTTAAACGAACTATATCGTATATATTTGTAATATTATAACAAATTCATATAAGCCAAAATACGCCTAATTTGGGTTGCTAGTCATTTTAATATCGTGTATAGGGGAATTTAAAAAAATAGCACTAAATAAATGAAAATACTATATAGAATAATGAATTTTTTAAGTATTAGTAAAAAATACTATTTAGAAAGTGTATTTACACCGACAAAATCAGCAAAACTTAATTACATAGAACGGCCAGAGATAGAAATTTCGGTTACTAGGGCATTAAAAATCCCAGGCAACCAAGTTATCCTATACGGTCACTCAGGTGGCGGTAAAACGACACTAATCAGAAATATACTTGAAAAACAAAAAAGAAACTACATAGTTACAAGTTGTATAATTGGAACAACCGTAAATGAATTAATCATAAATGCTTTTGACAAATTAAACCCATATTATACTTCTGAAAGCAACTACAAAAGTTCTTATAAAATCAGTTCAACTTTAAAAGCGTCCTATTTTAAAATAGAATCAAATCTTTCAACTGAGACAAGTGAAGAAGTATCCCATAGACAAGTTAGAGTTCTTCCAGTACAATTGACATTTGAACGGCTTGCAAACTTCTTAGGTGCTGCAGAGTGTGTATGGGTTATTGAAGATTTTCACAAAGTTGATGATACTGAAAAGCAAAAATTAAGTGACATTATGAAAGCATTTATTGACATTGCAAATGATTATGAAAAAGTTAAAATAGTTGCAATTGGTGCAGTCGCATCAGCAAGGGAAGTTGTTAGCTACAGTCCAGATATCAAACTAAGAATTGCTGAAATACCAGTTCCTTTATTAAATGAAAATGAAATAAGAGAAATTATTACAAACGGTTCTAGACTATTAAATGTATCATTTGAAGAAAACTTAATTAGAGATACTATATTTTATTCAAATTCGTTAGGTTCATTAACCCATCAACTTTGCTATTCGCATTGTGAACAGATGGGAATTGAAAAAACATCAAGAAAGAACATTAAAATAGGAAATAATGTACTTAAAAAATCAATAGAAGGGTATGTTTCGCAAAAATCTGATACTTTCCAACAAAAGCTAGACAGAGCTTTAAAACAAAGAAAAGCCAAATTTGAAAATGTTAAATTAATCCTCAGTGCAGTGATTCATTTAAAAAAAGATGAGGTTACATACAATGAGATTTTGAATAAAATAAAACAATGGGAACCTGAATATCCTCAAAGTAATTTAACTGTTTATCTAAAACCATTAACTACTAATGAAAACGAAGAAATACTTCGACATGATGAAAATTCAGGTAAATACTCATTTTCAGACCCATTTTTCAAAGCATTCTGCGCTATGGCATTAGAAAGAATTGAGGGCGAGCAGACTATAGAAATAAATATAAAAGAACTTATATCGAGATTAGAATCAATTATTGGAGAAAGAAAATAATAAATATTAGCAACAAACATTCACCTTAATTCAATATTGTCTATTAATTGAACTTTCTACCAAGCATCAACTTTTATTGTGTGTTGACAGGTTTCTGCTACCTGTTGACAGATGCATAAAAAAACTCAAAATCCCCTAAACGTCCTTGCCTAAAACACACCTCGAATCATTCCTCCCTCACCCCCAACGCAAAATACAACCCCACCGGCACGGTAAGTCCGGCGGTGATGAGGAACACCAGCATGGGGCCGGTGTAATCCCAGAGGAAACCCGCCCACACGCTGGCCAGCAGCAATGATAAACTCTGCAATCCTGAAAAGGTGCCCAGCCCCACGGCTTTTTCACGCGGGCCGCACACCTTGCTGATCCACGCTTTGGCAAGCCCGTCCGTGGCGGCTGCAAACCCGCCATAGATAAAGAACAGGACAATCAAAGCGGCGGTAGAGCTCAGCAGGGCCATGCCCAGGTAGGTGAGGGCAAACAGCAACAGGCCCAGCAGGAATATGCGTTTCATGCCAACGGTATCGGACAAACGGCCCAGGGGATAGGCCAGCAGCGCAAAAATGAGGTTGTAGAAAATGTAGAGCCCCACCACGCCGGCATCGCTCATGCCCAGGTCTTTGGCGCGCAGCAGCAGAAAAATCTCGGAGCTGTTGATGGCCGCAAACAGCAATAAACCCAACAGCAGGCTGCGGTAGGCGGGGGTGGCGCTTTTCAGCCATTTCAGGCTGTCGCTGAAGGTGACAGTTTTGCCCTGTGGTGTAAGGCCGTTTTGCTCTTTGAGGGTGAACAGCAACAACACCGAGACCATGCCCGGCAAAAACGCGATGAAAAACAGCGGTATATAATCTCCCGGACTGAAGTAGAGCCATATCAGGGCCAGGGCGGGACCCAGGGCGGCGCCTACGGTGTCCATGCTGCGGTGAAAACCAAAAATTTTGCCCCGGTTGCCGTCGGTGGACGCATCGGCCAGAATGGCGTCGCGGGCGCCGGTGCGCATGCCTTTGCCCAGCCTGTCCAGGGTGCGCACGCAGAAAACCCAGATGGTGTAGGGCATGGCGGCCATGAGGGGCTTGGAAAGGGCACTGAGGGCATATCCCAGCCGCACAAAAGGCAGGCGTTTGCCGCTCATATCGCTCCAGTAGCCAAAGTAACCCTTACTGAGTCCGGCGGCGGCTTCGGCAATGCCTTCCAGCAAACCAATAAAGGCCGCACTGAACCCAATGCTGCGCAGGTAGGCGGGCATGACGGGATAAAGCATGTCGGAGGCCATGTCGGTAAACAGGCTCACCAGCGAAAGCACCCAGATACTGCGTGTGATGGGAGACATTATTTCAAAGATACCTTAATTTAGTTAACAGTGTAAAGTTGACAGTGTAGAGTTTAGAGTTAAGGAACTTCAAGATAGGTTGTGATTTGCAGGGGCTTGTCACCCTGAGCTTGTCGAATGGGTCAAGGCCATGCTTCGACAGGCTCAGCATGACAAGTTACCGACAAGCTCAGTATGACAACCACTAAACCAATAAACTATTAAACTATTTAACCAACAAATCATCAAACCAACAAACCCTCTATTTTCGCAGTGCAAATATGTTTCCCGTTAAAAAAGGCTGCCTGCTCATCTCAGAGCCGTTCTTGCCCGATCCCAATTTTTACCGCACGGTAGTGCTTATTACCGAGCACAACCCGCAAGGCAGTGTGGGCCTGGTTTTAAATCAGCCGGGAGACTTGCAAATTCAGGATTTGTTTGCCGACCTGCATACCGAAGCACCTGTCTTTCTGGGTGGCCCCGTATCCCGCGACAGCATGATGTTTCTGCACGAACATGAAGAACTGGAAGGTGCTGAACCTGTCATGCCAGGCCTTTACTGGGGCGGAGATTTTGAAATGCTGAAGTTTCTGAATAACGAGGGTTTGCTGCACGGCCGCGTCAAATACTTCGTGGGCTACAGCGGCTGGGGGCCCGGGCAATTGCAAGGTGAACTGGAACAAAAAAGCTGGATTGTGACTCCTGCCCTGCCGGAGGATGTGTTTTCAGAAACTGAAAATCTTTGGAAAACGGCCCTATCAAGGCTGGGTCCCGATTTCAGGCACCTGGGAAATGCGCCGGAAGATGTGCAGCTGAATTGAAGTGCGACAGTGCCATGTGGCCATCTCTGCTGCTGGTTCAATCCCACCCGTAAAACGGCTTAGCCACCGACTTCCATTCCGCCTCGCTGCGGATGACATAGACACGCATATTGGCAAACGTGCCACCGCGGCCCAACGCATACATCCAGTCCGGAAGGGCATATTGTTTGGGCTGGTAAATGGCTTTCATCCTCAATTCCGGATGCGGTACATCCGTGAGAAAATAAATGCTGTCGTATTCACCAAACCCAAAATGATCGGGCGAAGTGATGTGCGTAAAATCCACGTTAGGGTACCTGGCTGCATAATACAACCCGATTTCATTGCCATACAGCAAAATGCGGCCCTGTTTGGGAACCTGTGTTTCCAAAAAGGTTAAGCATGACTCTGGATCCCGCTCCGGACGCTGTATAAAGCCCAGTGCGTGGCGGGAAACAAAGGGAAACAGCATCATCGCCAGCAACGGCCATGCATAACGGCCACGAAACACGGGAAACGGGCGTTTTTGCTCATTAATCCAGTTAGCCACTACCCACAAGCCAACGACATACATGGGCAAAAAATAGCGGTAATACGGCCCCAGAAACAGTAGCCACACCAAACCCGCTAACAGCCATACAGCTGCGGGCACGGCTTGTTTGGGCTGCGCACGAAACTGTTTCCACGCCAGCCACGTTACCCAGCCATGCAGCAGGGGCAACCACGGTTGTTCCTTATACACCGGATAAAACCGCCCGATGAAATAATGGTACATCCGCACGTGCAAACCGCCACCGGCACTGTGTTCCATGCTGTGCTGAAATAACTGGGCATAGAGTTCAGTAACCCTAAAATCAATGAAAACCAGAAAACACAATGGCAGCAAGGCTATACCCAGCGCGTAACTCACTAATCTTGCTTTGGTAAAATCCTGCCAGGCGAACCACGCGGACAGCACCGCCACCACCGGCCACAACTTTAGGTGCGTGAGCAGCATGGCGCCGCAAAGCAAACCAAGCAGAAAAGCCTGCAAGCCTTTGCGCATGGGTTTTACACGGGTATAAACTGCTATCCATGCCACCAGCAGGGCCACTTCAATGACCTCGCTCCGCACCGAGCGGCTGATTTCAAACACCGCCTTATCAAACAAAAAATACAGGCAAAGCAACGCTGCCCAACGGGCATCCAGCTGCAGGTTCCGTGTAAAAACCCTGAACAACAGCCAAACTGCGCCTGTGTGTAGCAACAAAAACGGCAATCTCACCCAGAACACATCCGGCGGAAACACCGACAGCGTAAGCCTGTGCAACATCATGATGCCGGGCGGATAACTCAGAAAGATTTGTTCTGTGCCCGGTGTAGGCCAGGCTTTGCTTATATAATGTCCTGTTCTTTGCCAAAGTACAGCCGGCTCCAGACATGCCGCTTCGTCCAGCCAGGGAATGGGAATTACATCCAGGTTGATGAGTCCAAAAACAAAATAAAACCCCAGAATGGTATAAAAAACACGGATTGCAGAAAACCTGCCCGTTAAAGAATGCTCCCGGGTTGTTTTACTCAAACTCAATCAGCGTTTGGTTTTTGTCCACCGCCTGCCCTTTTTCCACCGCAATTCTGCCCACCTTACCATCGCCTGCCGCCTTGATTATATTTTCCATTTTCATGGCTTCCAGCACCAGCAGTTTATCGCCTTTTTTCACTTCCTGTCCGGCTTCCACCAGCACATTCAGTACCAGTCCGGGCATGGGCGCTTTCACATGCGAAACCTTGGCTGCAGCCATTTTATCCAGGCCCATGGAATGCAGTAGATCATCCAGCGGCTCTTTTAATGTTACCGAAACAGATTTGCCATTCAGAGAGAGGGTAAGTGTTTTTTCCACCCTGTTCAATTCCAGCAGGCGGGCGGTAAACACGCGGCTGCCCACATGCAGCAACAAACGGCCATCCGGCAGGGTGGTAAGGGTTGCTTCCGGGTTGTTTTTGGGTTTCCATGTCCCGTCAAGCTGCTCAAGTGTGGTTTCCTGTCCCTGTATAATGGCTTTCATAATTAGCTTTCCCTTTCAATCACAAAAGTAACCAGATTTCGCAAATGTTCGCGGTTGGGTGTGGGTTTTGCCGCACGATCCAGAATTTCAAAAGCCTCATCACGCAGGGCGTGCATACGTTGCCGCGCATAGTCAAGTCCGCCGTATTTTTCAATGAAAGCCAGTACTTCGCGTATTTTTTGTTTATCCGGGGTCTTGCTTCTGATTAAGCGCTTGATGCTGCGTACTTCACTTCCTGTTGCTTTTGAAAAGGCATGAATAACGGGCAACGTAAGTTTTTTCTCTTTGATATCAATGCCAGCCGGCTTCCCGGATTTGTTGTCACCAAAATCAAATAAATCATCGCGTATCTGGAAGGCAAGACCGATTAGTTCGCCAAAGCGGCGCATGTCTTCCACGGTCTGAGCATCTTGTCCGGCGGAAGCCGCACCAATAGAACAGCAGGAGGCAATGAGACTGGCGGTTTTTTTGCGGATGATTTCGAAGTACACTTCTTCGGTTACATCCATAAAACGCGAGCGTTCCAATTGCAACAGTTCGCCTTCACTCATTTCACGCACCGCGTTGGAAACGATTTCCAGCAAATCATAATCCTTGTGCTCCACGGAAAGCAAAAGCCCTTTGGAAAGCAGAAAATCACCCACCAGTACGGCTATTTTATTCTTCCACAACGCATTGATGCTGAAAAATCCGCGGCGCTCGTAACTGTCATCCACCACATCATCGTGCACGAGGGTGGCGGTATGCAGCAGTTCCACCAAAGCCGCACCGCGGTAGGTTCTTTCACCGATTTCGGAAAACAAAGAAGCGCTGTAGAGCACAAACATGGGTCTTACCTGCTTGCCTTTGCGGCGAACAATGTAGTTCATGATGGTATCCAGCAATGGAACGGAGGTTTTCAT
Source organism: Flavobacteriales bacterium (assembly GCA_947463125.1). Lineage (GTDB taxonomy): Bacteria > Bacteroidota > Bacteroidia > NS11-12g > UBA955 > RGEC01. Next base: position 9,003 of record CANHQZ010000061.1, read on the forward strand.
GCTTCCGCGGAATTGTTTTTCAAACAGTTCCAGTTCAGCGGAAATAGGCTCCTTCAGCGACGATACCGTAATGCCCATAATTTGCAGGGCAAAGCTACAATTTTTAGCCCGCATTGTGTGGTAAGGCCCTAATTTTGTGACATGAAAACCCTGATGCTGTTGTTTGCCGTAATGGGAATGGCCAAATACTGCTCAAAAACGAAAGAATATAGCATGCCTGTACAAAAAACACACAAGGAAAAACTGACCGCTGCATTGCAACCCGAACTGCGTTCGTCGGATTCCCTGCAAAAAGCGATTGCTGAAAAATTTATCCAAAGCATAGCTGCAGAATACAGCACCTACCATCCCGACAGCGCAGCCATGGAAGAACTGAAAACCCGCTGGAATGATTCCCTGTCCGTGAAAGTCATTGGCGGAAACTGGTGCAGCGACACCCGCCGTGAGTTGCCCCGTCTCTGCAGGGTGCTGGATGGGCTGAATGCGGATGCTTCCGGATTCGGATATTACAAGGTTTCCAAAGAGAAAAAGGCTTTGCAGCAAGACTTTGCTTCAGAGCACAGTGTTTCAAGGGTACCCACTGTGTTTATTTACAAAAAAGAGAAACTTATAGGGCAAATCGTGGAAACGCCCGGCAAGTCTTGGGAAAGGGATTTGCTGGAACTGGTTCGCTGATATTAAAACACCAGTACCACAAAACCCACAAGCCCGGCAATGGCGGCACCTGTGGTTATTCCGTAGGAAGTCCAGACGGCCCTGCGCCGGCGTTTTGTAGCACCTTCAAGGTAGCCTCTTTTGTATGAGTCGTTTTTACTGACAATGTATTGATTGTCCTGAATTTTGCGTGCAGGAACTTTGGTAACTGAATACACTATCGGAACAACAATACAGGCAGGAATTATAAAGTTGCCCATAGCGGCACATACACCTGCCCAGCGCTCTTCCGTGGGTCGGTATCGTTCAAAACCGTCATCAACACCTTTTTCGTACTGATTTTCCTGCAGCGAGTTAGTATCTGACAGTAAAGCTACGGCTTGCTTTGAGAACGTATCTACCTTTCCTCCCGCATACCGAACCATAACCACATCGCTTTTTTTGTAGGAATAGAACTGTTTTTTAACAGAATCCCCAAAATTTAAATATTCAATACGTTCGGGGTAAATTCTGGTAACGGTGCAAATCACCTGGGTTTTATTTCTGAGTAATAGGGTGTCCTGTGACACAAGGAGATTGCAATAGGCTGTCAAGAGCCAAATCAGGAGGTGAGCGTATTTCTTCATTAGTTTTCTGGCTAGCGTTTAAAAATAGGCGGAACTTCATCTCCGGAAATTACTTCCGCCTGAAGCAACCCCCTGAAAAAATCTATGCCCGATTGCACTTTTTGGTGAAACTGACGGGTAAAATAGTAGCCGTATCCGGCAAGAAAAAGCATAACAACACCAAATATACTTTGTATTGAAATATCCACGGTATCCAGTCCAAACATGGCCCTAATCAGAAAAAACATACCCGCAATCAGGAGCAGCCAGTACAGTATATATATGCGTACATGCTTTAATGCGCCCATTCTCAGCTTCACGTAGGTTTCATCGCCCACGCCCACAATGTCGCCTTCGAAAAATTCAGGTATGCGTCTGTTGCCAATGTTCTCCAGCACAAACTCATTTTCATTCACAAGCCCGTAAAAGAATTTGGTAAGATTATCCGATTTTTTGTACCCGGCATCACTTAGGTAGGTTTGCTGCAGGATGCTGCCGGCAATATCTTCCCTTCCGGAGCCGGTTTTCAGCCAAATGGTTTTAAACGGATACAGAAACATATATTAAATACACAGCTTAATTAAGACATTGACACCTTGGAACTGTTCATTTTATTTAACACTTCGGCTATTTCCCGGATGGTATCGGGGTTTTCGAATGCCGCATTGCCCACCACCACCAGGTCTGCACCCGCATTCCATGCTGTTTCGGCTGCCTCGGCATCTCTTATTCCGCCGCCCACAAATAGTACCCCGTCAAATATGGCACGCACGGCGGCAATCATTTCAGCCGAAATTCTGCGTGAGGCGCCGCTGCCGGCATCCATATACATGGCTTTCATGCCCAGCATGGCACCGGCCAGGACCGTGGTTGCTGCAATCTCCGGTTTATCCGCCGGAATAGGCATGGTTTGGCTGATATAATGCGCTGTGGTCATTTTTCCGCCTTCAATCAGCAGATAACCCGTGGGAATGGTTTCCAAACCGGATCGGTATATAAATGGTGCCGCTGCCACCTGCTTGGCAATCAGGTATTCCGGATTTCGGCCGGATATCAAAGACATGAAAAGTATGCCATCGGCGTTAGAAACCACCTGGATCTCATTGCCCGGAAACAATACAACACGCTCTGCACCTTTCTGTTTCAATTCATCCACACAGCGATAGGTATTGCCCTCGGTAAGCAAACTTCCTCCCACCAAAAACAAATTTACCCCATGCCTAACCGCATGCTGTGCCACGGCGGCGCGCAGGGCAGCATCATCATCGGGATCAAACAGCACCACCAGGGATTTAACACCCGCTTTGTGCCTTGAAGCCAACCATGATAGAATATTTGCCATCATTGCAA
>CANHQZ010000062.1 GCA_947463125.1 Flavobacteriales bacterium
AGCAGTTTTACATCAAAGCCATTTCCGAGCATGAATGCATAGGGCAATCCGCTGTCGTCCTGCATCAACCGGACGGTATGGGTATTCACAAAATCGCGCAGGGTACTGAATGATGTGTAATGCATAAGATAACTGGCCGCTTTGAAGAATGTAAGTACCTTTCCGCGTTTGTTCATCCATTTCATCAGCATGGGCTGCCTTGCCAGGCCTGCATTGCTCACATCGTAGCTAAAATACACCAGCTCGCGCACCCGGTTATCGCCTTTCAGCGAATAGCCCACCCTGTAGGCAATTCCCTGCGTGTTTAGGCTAATTTCTCTTCCTGCGGAATCCAGGTTAAAATGCCTGATGTAGTGAATATTGGCATTGAAACGGGCCATGTAGAACAAAACGGTGTGCAGTGTTCCGTTCAGCAATCCCTTACGAAAATCTACAGCCATGCTTTTGGTGCGGAAAAACCCCAGACGGTGCGGGAAAAACAGGCTGTTGGGCAGGTTTTGCAGATATACCATCAGTGCGCTGTCGTTTTCTGCATCGGGGTTAAAGACAGTTCCGGTAGGTTCCAGCCCAATCATGATGGTCGTATCGGCTTTCGGGAAGAACAGATGTGCATAATAAAAATCGCCGCCGGCAAATGGATAAAAGAGTGTCTTTGGGTCACCCGGTTGTTCCAGCCCTGCAGTGTTTACCCATTTTTCAATCGGATTGCCAATGCGCTGCTGAAGGGTGTTCCATTTTTCATCGTTTCCCTGGGTAGATTTTGTCCATGTTGCCGATCTTTTGGAAGCCTGCAGGTTATTGGGCATGCCTGCAATAAATCGGGAAAACGCTGTGAGCTGAGCATCTGCAGCTAAAACCGTTTTAGCGGTATCGGTGGTTTTTTTTGGGGTGTTTTCGGGCAGTGTATCGGTATTGTCCGACTCCCGGCTGTTTCCGGCGCAGCAGGCCAGTAAAACCACTACCGGCAGGGCAAAAATAAATCGCATAGTTACCCTGCAAAGGTAATAAATCAGGGCCTCATTGTGATCTGTCTCACAACCAAATCCAATTCAGGTTGTTAACTTAGCCGGGTGAAAATTACAATATTGTTAATCAGCACCACACTGATGGCCTGTATGCAGGATTCGAAAAAATATACTGTTCCCTCCCTCGAAATCAAGCGCTACGCGGGTGTGTGGTACGAGATTGCACGCTTTCCGCATCGTTTTGAGCGCGATTTACAGAAAGTGACCGCTACCTATACGCTGAAAGAAGACGGTTGTATTAAGGTTACAAACCGCGGGCAGAATGCCAAAGGAAAATGGAAAGAAGTAAATGGGAAGGCTTTTGTTCCTGATACCTTGCAACCCGGTAAGCTCAAGGTGCAGTTCTTCTGGCCATTTCGGGCTCCGTATTGGGTGCACCGCATCGATTCGGATTACCGATATGCCCTGGTAGGTGGGCCCGGAAACGACTATTTGTGGGTATTGTGCCGCGAAAAAACCATGCCTGCCGGGGTTTATGACGAGTACCTGAAAACCGCGAAGGAACTGGGTTACGATATTGCCCTACTGGAAAAGGTACAGCAGTAACTATTCAGCGTGTTTTTCAAAAAACTGCCAAATGGCGGGCAATTCGCTGCGCCAGTAGCCAAAGTTATGTCCCGCATTTTTATTGAGGTTTAACACAATGGCCGAGGCATCGGGATTCTTTTTTTGCAGCACGCCGGCAAAATCTTTGGTCTGGCCGAATGGCACCACCTTGTCTTTCATGCCGTGACCCAGGTAAATTGGGGTTTTGAGTTTGCCGGCATCCGTCTGGGGATTGTCGGTGTCGGTCCATAATTTTTTGTTCAGTGAAAACGGTCCATAAGTTAACCGCATCAGGTTGTCATTGGGCATGCTCGCCTGGTTGTAATCACCGCTGAGGGCTGCGGCGGCATGAAACCAATCTGGCTTGCACTGGCAAAGCAGGGCAACACCCCGCGCTCCGGTACTCAGCCCCAGAACCAGGTTTTTTTGCGTGAATAATCCGCCGTTTGCTTTCAACCATTCCAAAGCAGAATCCAGCTGGGGAAGTGTGGGGAACTTGCGGAAATCATCGCGGGTTTGGGGGTAGTAACGGGTGGCATACACACTTCGGCCCATTTGCGGCGCAATGACCCTAAAACCTTTTTGCAGCGCGGTTTTACAAACATCTGTACTATCGCACCACTTACGGTTGCTAAAGTCCCAGCCGGGCAACAACAACAGATCGCCTTTTACCGGAATGCCTTTTTGGGGAACTTGTATAAAAAATACCAGGTTGCAGATGGTAACAATCGTATCGCGTTCAAATGGTAATCTTTCTTGTTGTTGAATGCTGTCTTTGCCAATGCCGCAAATGGTTTTGGCCTGGCATCCCGAAAATGTTATCAGCAGGGCAAGCGCGCAATTAGAGCGTAGTATTTTGTACATGCTTTTTAAAATAATGTGGGGGAAAACTCCGGATAGTTGTAGGGTTGCTGCACTTCCGGAATATTGCGGTTTTCGCGCACACGGCTAGCTAGTGGTGAAATGGTGTGGGCTTTCAACAGGCTGTCATCGCAGGGTTTCACCAGTTCCAGGGCCTGGTCATCGGCCCCAAAAACCCATTTTTGCCAGTCATCGGGAGCCAGAATCAGCGGCTGCCGTTTTTTGGTGTTGTGAATTTCGGTCAGTAGCGGGCCTGAAGGGCAGGTTACTACCGCAAATGTGCCCATGGTTTCTCCGGTTTCCTTGTTTATCCAGTGGGAGGCAATGCCCGCAACCAGAAAGAAATCATCGTTCGCCGGAAAAATGTAATAAGGATATTTCTTTTTGTTGAATTCGCGCCATTCGTAAAATCCCGCCATGGGCACCAGTATACGGTGGCTCTCAAAGGCATGGTGAAACATGGGTTTCTGGTGCAGGGTTTCGCCTTTGGCGTTCAAACCGTATTCGCGCAGCTCTGCGGCTTTATCAGAGGTTTTTACCCATTCCGGAATCAATCCCCACTGCATGTTTTCCGCATGGAGTTCTGTGTTGGCCGTAACCACGGGCATGATGGGGAAGGTGAATGCCGAAATAAAATAGCCGGGTTCGGGCATCTGTATGGCTTCTGGAAGGTTCAGGCGGCTTTGCAACGCTTCGGCTTTGAAATTGACGGAGTAGGAGAAACACATGGTGTAGGGGTTGTTTTTTGCTCAATCCCGGTTGTCAAATCTACAAAATCCCCGACATTTGCGGTGCATGAAAATTGCCTTGATCCGCGAACAAAAATCACCTGCAGATGTGCGGGTAGCCCTTACCCCCGTGCAATGCGCCGCTTTGATGAACCGTTTCCCGCAGGTTGCTGTAGTGGCTCAGTCCTCGCCCGAGCGCTGCTTTTCGGATGAAGAGTACGAAAGTGCCGGAATTGCCGTGCAAAAGGATGTTTCGGATTGCGATGTCATGCTGGGGATAAAGGAAGTGCCGGTTGAATTTTTAATTCCCGGAAAAACCTATTTCTTTTTCTCGCACACCATCAAAAAGCAGCCCTACAACCAAAAAATGTTGCAGGACATTATCCGCAAGGGCATACGGCTCGTGGATTACGAAACCCTGAAATGGGAAAACGGTCAGCGGGTGCTGGGTTTTGGGCGTTTTGCGGGTATTGTGGGGGCTTATAATGGCTTGCTGGTATGGGGCAAAAAAACAGGACTGTTTACCCTCAAGCCAGCCTGGCAGTGCGAAGATTACCGAGAATTGCTTCAGCAGTCTGGAAACGTGGATATTGGAAATATCAAAATTGTGCTGACCGGTGGAGGCCGCGTGGCCAATGGTTCGCTGGATTTTATTCGCAACCTCCGCATTCGCGAGGTAACGCCCTATCAGTTTATTCACCGAAGTTATGATGAGCCCGTGTTTGTGCACCTCAATAGTCCTGAGATTTACCGGCACAAAGAAGGAAAACCCTGGGATACCCAGCATTTCTACGCCAACCACAAAGAATACGAGAGCAGTTTTCGCGATTTTTTGCCACATACCGATTTGCTGATGAACGGCATTTTCTGGACCGCAGATTTGCCGCCCCTGTTTACCAAGGAAGATACATCAAGGCCTGATTTTCGCATGAAAGTGATTGCCGATATCAGCTGCGATGTGGAAGGCAGCGTTCCCATTACCTGGAAGGCCACTACCATAAAAGATCCGGTGATTGGGTGGAGCCGCAGTGAGCAGAAACCCTGCGAGCCATGGACAGATGATAGCATTGATGTGATGGCGGTGAGCAACCTGCCCAACGAACTGCCTTGTGATGCCAGCGAAGAATTTGGCGAACACATGCTGCAGTATGTGTTTCCGGAGTTGCTGTCTGCGCAAAGCCGCATGATTGCGGGCGCTACCATTACTGAAGCTGGCAGCCTCACGGCCCCCTACGCCTATTTGCAAGATTACGTAAATGGTTAAATCACCGATGCAATCGTAAAAAGCGTTCCGTTTAGTTCGAATGAATCGCCGCTTTGCTTGCCCAGCATGGCTTTGCCTGCCGGCGACTGTGGCGAAATTACCATAATTTCATTGCTTTCCACAACCACTTTCCCCATGGGAGCGGCCATGTAAAAAGCACCGCGGTTGGTTTGAACCAGCGCCCCAATGCCGGCAACAGTATGGGTTTGGGCGGGTTGTATCCGTGCAAAAATGCCCTGCCACTGCTGCAGCATGGCCATCTGCATCCCGATTTTGTTTTGTTCCTGCTGGGCCATTTCCCGCGCCGTTTCGTATTTATCGCCCATGCTGCTTTTGGTGTCGGAGGCCACCGATTCGCGCAGGGAGGCCATGGCCTCGGTGGCGGTTTGCAACCGGTTTTTTAGTTCCTGCAGGCAGTGTTGGTGGATTTGGGTTTTGGTGGGGAGCATGTGGCCTGACAAAGATAGTAAGGGAGTCAGACTATTGTTGTGAATTTTGCAAATGCATCTAAGTCCTTTTAAGGAAAATTGCAAAAACCAAAACTTTAATACGGATAAATTGCAATACATAGCGGATTGAAGCAGCACTTGAACGTACTGTTGCAGTTATTGCTTTTATCATCTTTTATACATGACGAAAATCCTAATGGGCGCGTCTTTGCACGCATTTATTTTGTGTGAAGCTCTAAATCAATTATGCTCAATTACACCGCATTGCTCATCCCCGTATTCCTGCTCATGGTGGCGGTGGAATGGTGGATTAGTATCAAAAGAAAGGACAACCGCTACCAAACGGGCAATACCGTCATTAACATGGCCATCGGCGCTTTCGATCAGTTCGGCTCGCTGTTTTATTTCGGTGCGCTGTTTGTCTGTCTGCAGTTTTCCTACCATCATTTCCGGTTGTTTGCCATGCCCTTAAACTGGCAGCAGTGGGTATATGCCTTTTTTGCCATCGATTTCCTGTCATACTGGTACCACCGCTTTTCGCACCGCATCAATATTCTGTGGGCCGGACATATTACCCACCATTCGTCTGAATTGTTCAATTTCTCCAACGGGTTCCGTACTTCGCTGTTTCAGGGCGTTAACCGCATCGCCTTTTGGATGCTGCTGCCTGTATTTGGTTTTGATCCCATGCTGTTGCTTATTTCGCTGAAAGTATCGGGGTTGTGGGATTTTCTGGTGCATACTACCTATGTGCCCAAACTGGGATGGCTGGAAAAAATATTGGTAACGCCATCACACCACCGAGTGCACCACGGTAAAAACGATATTTACATTGATAAAAATTACGGTTCGGTATTAATTATCTGGGATAAAATATTTGGTACTTTTCAGGAAGAGACCGAAGAGGTTCAATACGGGGTGAAAGCAAATTATTCCGACAATAATCCCGTTAATGCCATAACCTATCACTATAGGTATTTATGGAACGGGATTAAAAATACATCCGGAATCATTAATAAAATTAAATTATTAATCATGCCACCGGAATGGAAACCCCGGGCGGAAGATAATTTCTCTCCCGGTTCCGCCTGGCATGCCAAAAAAACGACTGCTTCAGAGCGTTATTATGCCCTGTGGCAATTGCTTTGCTGTGTGCCCGGTTTTGTTGCTATTTTGTTTTACAAAGATATTTTATCGCCTGTAGCGTTGTGGTATTGCATGACGCTGTGCATTACCTCCATCACCCAAACGGCTCTCATTTTCAAAGATAATAAATATAGCCATTTTAGCCGTTGGGAAGCCTCTCGATTATTGATGTTTATGCTCTTTTTGCCATGGGCAGGTATGGAAGAAATGGCGGTAATCTATGCATTGATGTTGTATTTATTTTTATCCTTGATTTATCAGTTGTTAGTAGAAAATGCCCTTGAAAAATACCTCTTCAAAAAATATATAAAACATGAAAAAACATAACCTTTCTTTAATGCCTTTTCTTCTTGTTGCACTGCTTTTGGGAGCCTGCAGCGTAAATAAAACCAGCAATCTAGATCTTTTTGGCGGTGGAATCAGCGGCAGCAAGCCGGTACACAACTCAACGCAAACTATAGCAGAAAAAATACCGGATTTGGTTTCTGAAAAATCAACACAAAATGATGCAGAAACTATAGACAGTCGCCTCCATGCATCCGAAAAGCAGCAACAGAAAATAAAGAGTGCAGTACAGGATATGTCAAAAATGGGAATCCTTCGTCCAGAAGATAAGCTACAGATAGCCATAAAAAATAAAATCAATCACAGGGCGAATGTTCACCCCCCCCCCCCCCCCAAAAAAAAATACTAAAGCATGCCTTTGTGGTTTTCATAGTGGCAGCGCTGCTATTAGTGGTTACGATTCTTATACGTGATTTTGGATCTATAGATGATATGTTTAATATTGGATATCCATTAATGGCGGTAGGTCTTGTTTTGCTTTTTATATCATTAATGATGGCATTAACCGGTTTTTTGAATAAATTATTAAAGAAAAAAACTTCATTTAGAATTAGATTTTGGCAAGTTTTATTTGGTTTTATTGTTTTCTCTTTATTAATTTTTGCAATTATACTTTTTCTAAGCAGCAGTGGTGGTGGAATGTTCAGTCCGTTTTGATGCTTCTTCCCAATATCTGTATAATTGTAAATAAAAAAATGATAAAATTAAGAAAGTTATTTATCTTATTGTCTTTGTTTTTCTCTGTACTCACCTCCTGCGGTGTCAGGAAGCCCTATCCTTACGATCGTTTTGGCGGGGGTGTCAATTCCGGTATGCTTATGCGGGGTGAAGTTGATAAAGTTGCAGAAAGCTCCATTTTCGAAGAAAATAAAAAGCAAAACAAAAAGTTTCAGTCTCGTGAAATTTATGGTACTGCGGAAGTATCTATCGATTCCGGAATATCCGGCAAGTATTGGGAGAATTTGAAAAGTGGCAACTTGATAGGCGTGGACAAGGAAGTTTTAATGGTATTGCATAATTTCAGCACCGGTAAAAATATTGCAAAACTGCAAAAGGCGATACAGGAGCAACCCAAAGGTAAAGGCGATAAATCCAAAAAATGGGCCCGTATTCTGGCTAATTCGGCCTTGACACTATTGTTGTTGGGCTTAGTTAGTTTATTGTTGTTTTCATCTGAATCCGATTTTACGGGTATTGCACTGCTGGTTCTTTTTTGGCTCCTTGCTTTGGTAGCGTTTGTAGTGGCTTTGGTTTTGATTATTATCGGGAAAAGTAAGAGCCGGGGAGCAACGGCCGGTTGAGGAGTTTTTGTTGGTTCCGTACTTAGGCACACTTTTTGCTTATGAGGGCGTGACTAACTATGGCAACCAACCGCACATTCACTATGATTAAGCCCGACGCCGTTGCCAACGGACATGCGGGTAAAATTATCGATCACATCACACAGGCCGGTTTCAAAATCGTAGCCCTGAAGTACACACGCCTTAGCACCGAAATGGCAGGCAATTTCTACGGAATTCACCGTGAGCGCCCCTTTTTCGGAGAGCTGGTAAGCTTTATGACCAGCGGACCTATCTACGCCGCAATTCTTGAAAAAGACAACGCGGTGGAAGACTTCCGTAAACTCATCGGCGCTACCGATCCTCAGAAGGCAGAGCCCGGAACCATCCGCAACCTCTACGCCAAAAGCATTGATGCCAATGCCATCCACGGCAGCGACAGCGATGAAAATGCTGAAATCGAGGGTAACTTCTTTTTCTCGCAATTCGAGCGATTTTAAAAAATCCCTAACAACCATTCAAAATGCCCGCTAACTTTGGTGGGCATTTTTTATGAATTCAACTTCCAAAAATCCCCGCAGTGCCGGCCTTGACGTAGCTTATCTCGAAGGTCCCCACGGACGTTTTTACGAACTGGGTTTTCTGTTCCGCGTGTTTGTGGAGTTTCTGAAAGCCTACCGCCGTCTGCACTTTATCGGTCCTTGCATTACCGTTTTCGGCTCTGCCCGCTTTGGAGAAGACCATGAATATTACAAGCTGGCCCAAAAAACATCGGCGCGCATTGGTCAGATGGGGTTTGGTATCATGACCGGCGGAGGTCCCGGTATTATGGAAGCAGCCAACCGTGGTGCTAAAGAAACGGGCGCCTACAGCATTGGTGTTAATATCAAGTTACCGTTCGAACAAAAACCCAATCCCTATCTGGACCGCTGGGTGGAAATTCGCTACTTCTTTGTGCGCAAGGTGATGTTGTTTAAGTATTCATTTGGCTTTGTCATCATGCCCGGCGGTTTTGGTACCATCGATGAAATGTATGAAGCACTCACCCTTATTCAAACAAAGAAAATGCCCTGGTTTCCGGTGGTGCTGATGGGGAAGGAATACTGGCAAAGCAACCTCGACCAGATTGCACTGATGCACAAGATGAAAACCATTTCTCCCGAAGATGACGATATGTTGTGTATTACCGATGACCCTGAAGAGGCCGTGCGGTTCATCGAAGAAAAGGTGAGACCCTTTGCCACCCGTCGTCACAAGTATAAACCGCTGTGGTGGCTGGGCGAAAAATAGTTATGGATTATTGTGCTTTTTTTTGATTTAAATATTATTTTGTAAGGATAGTAAACAGTAATTGTTTTCAATGGTCGATTTTAATCACAATAGATTTTATTGCTTTCGCTTTTCACTAAATAGTATGTTAAAATATAGTTTATTGTTATTGGTTTTGATAATTCTCTAAAAGTGCTTTTATTTCTAATATGTCTGAATTGCTAAAATTTGATGCATGAATAAATCCAAATCCATTTGAATGAATAATAATATGACCACCTGTAATTGAGGTATTTATATTAATAGTGGTTATTTTGTCTATTTGTATAGTTTTACAGTCCTTTCCTAATAACCTTCCTTTTTCCCAAATTACTTTTTGATTATCTACAAATAAATATTCGGGAAATAAAACGCTTCCCCCGCACAGCACGGATGATTTAAATTGTTGTGAATGGTGGCTGATTTTATCTAAATTGTTTGAAGAAATATTATGGTTGCTATTATTTTTTTGTTCTTCTGCTAATCGCTTTTCTTCTTCATCATGTAAATCAGACCAATAATCTTCTATCCTCTCATCCTCATAAATATCTAGTACCAATTTTTCAGTGTATGTATCTTCTGATAAGTTCAATAGTGTATATCGCAAGTTGAAGAAATCCTGTGCGCTGTAATCGAAATTTTCTTCCTGTTCTAAAATCTTTAGGATTAATTGATCTAATGTATAGTCCTCGGAAATATCTTTAAAGTTCAACTTACTAATAAAGTTATTTGCTTTTTTATACTCTTCTTCCTTGATCAATGATCTTAGATAATAATAAATTAATAAACTATCATTACAATTTATAATGCGTTCCTCATAAAAAGCAATAATGGTAGAGTATTTTTTATTTTTGTTCCATTGTTTAAACCTGTTTACAATGTTTTCATTAGAAGTATGGCTGCTCATTGATTTTATATGTATTGAATTATGAGGTTAATAGTGTCTCTTTTTTAATTAGGAAGTGGTTGATAAAATATGGATTATTGGCAAAACAATAGTTTGAATTTACATTTTTCAACATGTAGGTCTTTTTACATGGTCTGTGACAAGGTGATAGCGACCAGACTTAATCCCTACCAGCGCCTTACAATATTAAAACCCAGTCGTATATCGCCTTTGCCAAAACTGCCGTTATCACCCGTCATGTAGCGAAATTCGTTCAGGGCATTGGCATTGCTGCAGGTAATCTGAAATGCGTGCCCCGCTGTCCAGAACTCCAGGCCCACGCCAGCTGCTGGCTTGTTGTTTTCAGTTATACGTTTATTAAACGCCTGCACAAATTCACCTGTAATGTGAATCCTGTCGCTGATGCGATAACGCATATTGCCCACCAGTAAAGGCACATCATTGGCATCTGCCATGGTCTCTACCAGGTTGCGGTGAACCAGGGTGGGGGCCAGTTGTAGCATAAACATGTGCCTTCCCAGCCCAAAATTTCGGCTTATAAGTAATTGATGGGTGTAATTAATTCTGTGTGTATAATAGTAAGGACTGAGACCTGTTAAGTTTTTTTCAAAAACATAAGCCATATCACTGAGCCATGTTACCGCAGTTTTGTATTGGTTAGTACCATCAGGTTTTACAATACCCCATTTTATATAACCATTGCTTGTTTTTCCAAGGCCACTGCGGCCTAAACCAATCGTAATATTTCGATTTAGTCCGTAATCCAAGCCAATGCGAATGTTGCTTTGATCCAACCCCCACGCACCTTCATACCCCGAACTCAATAAGCCAAAACGATGCTGTATGCAAAATTCAAGCTCTTTTTTATTGAGTGTTGGCGTACCGTGCCCGTTGATAATGCGAAAGCTATTGTGAATGGTTCTGCGCAGAATTAAAATATCATGCCTAATATTGTTTTCTTCAGGGGCAATAGCCTCAGATTTTACAATGCTATCGGTTTGTGAAAAAATATTGGTTGAAAAACCAATCAGCAGAACGATATAATTAATTATTTGGCGCACCTTTATAAATCCATGATTTGAGTTTAGACAAATTACAATCGCTCCATTTGGGTCCACTGGGTGGCATTTGTTTGCTGCCGGTGTAGGGCGCTATCCAGGATAAAACCCCATACAGCTGACCGCTTTTGGCATAGGCCTGAATTTCAGCGTGGGTAGACAATGCCACAGTTGCCGTGGGTGATTGAGTATTGTGGCAACCTACACATTGTGCATCAATGAGCGGCTTGATGTCTTTGGCAAAACTCACATTTACCGTGTCGCATGTTGCCTGCCCGGGATATAATTCTTCTTTGTTATCGTAATAACACGATGAAGCAATAATAGTAATAATTACAAGAGATTTAGTTAGCTTAGTCATTTTTCGCACCAGCATTAATCCACTTCTCAAATTGTTTGATTTCGCAATCACTTAGTTTTTTTCCGCCTTTGGGCATCCAGTTGGTGGGATGGGTCAGGCTGCTGAGCAAGGTGCCGTTTTTAGCTACAAATGCAATACCTGAATGAGAGGAAAGTTCCACTGAACCTGAGGCATTGGGGTAGGCGTGACATCCAATGCAATATTTATCGATTAAAGGTTTGATGTTGGCTGAAAATTTAAACTGAGAGCTGTCGCAATCTGTTGGACAGTTAG
>CANHQZ010000063.1 GCA_947463125.1 Flavobacteriales bacterium
AGCACATCTCTTAAATCCTGCAGTACTTTTTTGCTTTCCACCTCACACATACCAAGGATATCGGCGTTTATGGAATCCAGCACGCGTGCCATGTTTTTGAGTTTGTTTTGGTAGCGTGTTTCATTCCACTGGTATTGTCCTTCAGGGGTAAAATCATCATCGGTCCAGGCATCATTGCGGGTATCGTAAAGATTCTCCATATTCCAGAAACCAATGACTACTTTTTTGCCTGTATCCGCTGCAGGTTTTCTTTGTCCACTGCACGAAACAGAGCCAAAAAAGACAAAAAGGGTAACCCAGAAAACCGTAAGGGAAGGCATGTATCTTGCAAAGTTAACCATGCTGCAAGATGCCGCAGAATTAAGTTGTTTTTAACTTTTTGTTATCAACCAAATGTGAAATTCAGTCTGTTCAAATAAGCCATTCAAACCACACCTGCTGGTTGAATACCGGAATACCATAATGCCTGCACAATGCAATGGTATGACCGGTACCGCCACTTTCCGGATTGCTCAGATCATCATAAAAAACACCTGCCGTTGCGGGCCCCCATGCTCCGCAACCCAGCACCTTGGCGGTATCCCTAAGAATATAGGCGGCTTTGATGGTATTCTTATTCTTTTTTCCGGCCACAAAATCATCTACCAACCCTGCGGTGGAAGGATTATGCTTAGCTGCATAAACCAATTCTGATTCGGCAACCATAGGTATCTGGTCGAGATTCAAAGTATAGCCGGCCAGATTTTGTTTTTTCCGGTGACCCTCATACGGCGTAATTACCTGCAACCTTGAATTATCAAAAGAAACAACGCCTTCTGAAAAATACTCATCGGCACCGGAAGCATTGCCGCTGCGAAAAGTGATATGACTTGTATTTGCTGCGAGGAGTTTGCCTAAGGCTACAAGCTTCAATTTATCTGCTTCGGCAACGATTCTCTTGCCCTCAAGCAAAATTATGCTGCCCTGAAAATCAAATCTTTCAATGAAATCAGCTAATTTCAACTTGATTGGTTCAGTGACTCGGTATACTTCTTGAAATTATTCAATATAGACTGCCATCCCTGGCGCTGAAGGTTAACAGGATTGACCGATTCAGCATCAAAAACAATATCAACGCGTGTATGGTCATCATATGCTGTCAATTCAAATGAAACTTCCCTTCCGTCTGACATAACGTACACAAACGATTCGTTCACTACAACCTTACTGTATACAGCCTCGAGGTTAAATCCAAAACTTCCGTCTTTGGCTTCCATGAACACTGCATATTTCCCTCCTGCTGTGAGGTTGTTTTCCGCACGCGGGCAGTGCCAGTCATCAGAGGCAAAATTCCAATTTACAATATGGGCCGGATCGGTGTAACAGCTCCAAACAACTTGTTTCGAAGCCTTAACATCGGTCGAAATAAAGACTTTCTCCGACATATTTACCTGCTATAGTTAGGCGCTTCTCTGGTTATGGAAATATCGTGTGGATGGCTTTCGCGCATGCCGGCATTGGTAATTCGTACGAATGTAGCCTGCTGCAGCTCATCGAGGGTAGAAGCTCCGCAATACCCCATTCCGGCTCGCAAACCGCCAACCAGTTGATACACGACCTCGCTTAAATGGCCTTTGTAAGCCACAGAGCCTACAATTCCTTCGGGCACAAGTTTGGCCACTTCATCTTCAGCATCCTGAAAATAGCGGTCTTTGCTGCCCTCTTTCATGGCTTCAATACTGCCCATGCCCCGGTAACTTTTTACTTTCCTTCCTTCAAAAAAGCTGGTTTCACCCGGCGATTCTTCAGTTCCTGCGAATAAACCACCTGCCATGATGGTTCCGGCACCGGCTACCAGCGCCTTTACCAGATCTCCACTGTAGCGGATTCCACCGTCGGCAATCACAGGCACTCCGGTACCCTTAAGCGCTTCAGCGGCAGCAAGCACTGCGCTCAGTTGGGGCATCCCGATTCCGGCAATGATTCGGGTAGTGCAGATGGAACCCGGACCCACTCCCACTTTCACAGCATCAGCGCCTGCATCGGCAAGCGCTTTGGCGCCTTCAGCGGTTGCTACGTTGCCTGCAATAATCTGCAAATCGGGGAAAGTGGCTTTCAGTCGTTTCACTTCATCTATAACACCTTTGCTGTGTCCGTGGGCCGTATCTACGGCAATCACATCCACACCCACGGCTACCAGTGCTTTTACGCGATCCATGGTTTCAGCAGTAACGCCAACCGCAGCGCCTGCTAGCAGCCGGCCATGCGCATCTTTCACCGCACGGGGATAGTTTTTTACCTTTTGAATATCTTTATAGGTAATGAGACCCTTCAGGTGAAAACGTTCATCCACGATAGGCAGTTTCTCTACCTTACTGGATTCCAGAATAGCCTGAGCCCCTTTCAAATCCGTACCCATGGGCGCCACTACCAGATTTTCGGAAGTCATCACCTCACTCACCTTGCGGTTGTAATCGGTTTGAAAACGCAAATCACGGTTGGTAATAATCCCCACCAGTTTGCCGTCTCGGTCTATGACTGGAATTCCCCCGATTTTGTGCTCACGCATGAGGCCCATGGCATCGCCCAGTGTGGCATCGGCATGCAACACCACCGGATCGAGAATCATACCGCTTTCGCTTCGCTTCACTTTTTTCACTTCTTCCGCCTGTCGGGCTATACTCATGTTTTTGTGAATGATACCGATACCGCCTTCGCGCGCCATAGCAATTGCCATGCGGCTTTCGGTAACGGTATCCATGGCCGCACTGACCAGGGGAATATTTAAGCGAAGTTTTTTGGTAAACTGTGTGGAAGTATTGGCCTCACGGGGTAATACCTGCGAGAAGCGGGGCACCACGAGAACATCATCAAATGTTAAACCTTCAAGGGAAATTTTGTCTGAAAACGACATGCAAATAAATATTGGTTATTTGCGGTGCAAAATTAAGCGATTTGAACGGGATTTCCTAACTTTAGGCTGCGCTTATTGCAAAAGCAATTCAGGAAGGTATTTTACCCAATATTTCCACAAGCTTGTGCGTTCTCAAATAAATGTTGAAAATTTGCCTGAAATGAAATATTTATTAACGCTAGCAATATTGCTTCTCGCCGGCACACTGGGTGCGCAGGATAAAGACCTGATGAAGGCAAAGGCAGCCCTGCAGGCCAAACAGTGGGCACGTGCCCAGTCTATTGCCGAATCAATGGTGGAAAGCGACAAAAATGCCGTTGAATTCTGGTATATAAAAGCATCTGCAGAATTTGAAATGAGCCAGATGGACAAATACAGGGGCGGCAAAGTCAATTATTTTAAGGAATGCGCCAAAAGCGCCGTAAAAGCGAGAACAAAAGATGTTAACGGCAAATATTACGATCCCTATGAAAAATGGATGAAGGCCATTACCGTACAAAACAACAAGGAGGCCATGGCTGCCTATGCGCAAAGCAGCTATGCCAAAGCCATTCAGCTGTATAAAAACAGCTATTTGCTTACCGGTGATACCATTGCCTATGGCATGCTGGGTCTGAGCTATACCAAAGACAGACAGGAACGTGAAGGCCTGAAGATTTTAAAAACCGTTGCCAACTGGAATTTTGGGGCCTGGTCTACCCAAACCTGCCCCGGAACCTTTATGCGGGAACCTTTTGAAATACTCAGCAGCTATTATCTCGGAAAGGGATTTTACGACAGTGCTCTGAGCTATACCGAAATGGGGCTGCAGGTATATTCATCCAATATTATTCTTAAAAACAACATCCGCGCCATCATTAACCGCGATATTTCGTCAGCGGCAAAACAAGGCTATAACAGCAATTACCTGGAAGTTATTAACAGGGCACTGAACTACTTCCCTGCCGATACCGCCTATCTGCTGGCCCAGAATAATTACTACCTCAGCAAACTAGGAACCCTTACCCGGAGCAAACCCTGGGATGAGGCTGCTGATATGCTCTCTCAGTTTTACCACATGAAAAAAGAGGCCGTGGCCAAGGGCGTTGTTAATCCTGCTGATGCATTCCTCATCAAAGACAGTACAGCTTTTCTGTATCAGTGCCTGGATTACTTTCTGCGCAGAAATCAGCCCGGAAGCATAGCGTTCCATTTCAAAAAATGGTATGCCGCCCAAAAAGGTATTGCCAGGGTAGATGAACCTGTTTTAGAAGGCCTGCTGAAATCACCACCTAATACCATCAGCCGTAAACTTATATCCATTCTATTTGCCGATGCCCGCGAGGATTATCCCAAAAACAAAAATATCTCTCAGTATAGGCTGAATTTTTTTAACAACTGGACTGCCAAACCGGTAAAGGCAGCAGAAACCTACCTGCAGCTGGAAATGTGCGAAGCGCTTGTTGCTGATTTCCCCAAGGACAAGGTGCTGCCTGTAACCCGCATGAAATTGCTGTTTCAATGTACCGATTCTGCCGTTAAAGATGAAAACATGTACGCAGCATGGCGCTACCTCAACCGTCTGGAGGCATTGAATCCGGACGCAAAAGCATTTGATGATTTGAATAAAAGGGTTGCCGAAAAGGATTTTATGGTTCGCTACTCCAAAACACGCATTGTGTATCAGACAAAAAACGGCGTGAAACGCGCCGCTACGGGCTGGGATGGCAGCAGCAACCTTTGCAGGGCAGGGAGCCTTCCGGACAGCACACTTTACAAAGTGATTGATCGAATCAACTATTTCAGGCAGAATGCAGGCGTAAAACAGCCCATGGCATTGAGCATGGACAAAGTAAAAAAATGTCAGGAAGCCGCTGTGATGTTTGCTCCATTGGGGATTTTCAGCCGCGAGCCCAAGCCCGAAACCCACCAGTGTTATACCCGCAATGCCGCTGAGGCAGCCGCTAATGCACAAGCCATTCTTGAAGCCAACCCTGCGCAGTGCGTAACCATTTTTATGGATGACCGCAAAAGCGATGAGATGATTAACCGCCGCAGTATCCTAAACCCTGGCAGCCAGTATGCGGGTTTTGGCAGCGCCGAAAACAACTCTGTTTTCTGGTTGCTGGACCTGGCCCCTACAGCCGATTCTGTTTGGTACAAATCCCATTTTGTGGCCTGGCCAAACCGGTATACACCCAAAATGCTTTTTATGGATAAATGGACTTTCAGCATGGATGCTCCCTTGCAGGGCGCTGAAATAAAGGTTTTTGATGAAACCAACACCGAAGTTCCCACTATCGTTTTCTACCAGCCGGCCGGGCAGCTGAATCTTCCCATGTTGTCATTCAGACCTGCTGCTGATCTGGGCGATAAAAAACCCGGCACACGCTGGCAGGTGAAAATTACGCTGAAAAACAAAAAGATATACCAGTACAGCGTAACTGTCATTTAACTTCGGAATTCTGCTGATTTTATTGCAAATGAGAGCGGATTTTCGTACCTTTGCAGCCCCGTTCAGAAAGAACCTTCTTTTGAAAACGGTCTCCGCACGCGTGGCGTAATTGGTAGCCGCACCAGACTTAGGATCTGGCGCCGCAAGGCGTGGGGGTTCGAGTCCCTCCGCGTGCACTAAACCCAACCTGTGACTATCGGTCATGAGGTCTTTTTGGGTATTCTATTTGCAAATACATAACCGTGAACATAACTTTTGATAAAATTGACGACCTGAATGCTACGGTTGTCATCAACCTCGAAAAAGCAGATTACAGCGAGAAAGTAGACAAAGAACTTCGCCGCATCCAGAAAAACGCTACCATGAAAGGGTTCAGACCCGGCAAAGCTCCACTGGATATGGTAAAACGCCTTTATGGCAAAAGCGTTATCGCTGAAGAAATTCAGCAAGCTGCTTCCGATGCGCTTAATCAATACATTCAGGACAACAAGCTCGATATCCTGGGTTATCCCATTTCTTCAGAAAACACCCCCAGCGATATTGATATCGAGAACAAAGAGTCCTTCAGTTTCGCCTTCGACCTGGGAATGGCACCCTCCTTCGAACTCAGTTTCTCATCCAAAGACAAACTGGAAAACTTCATCATTTCTGTAGGTGACAAAGAAATTGACGAGGATATCGAATATGCCCGCAAGCGCTACGGCAAACTAGAAGAAGTTGAAAAAGCAGAGGCAGAAGACATCATTTACGCCAATCTGACAGAACTCAATGAAAATGGCGAACCTTTGGATGGCGGCATTGCCGATAAGCCTGTGAGCATGGTGGCCAGCCTTGTGGAAGACAAAAAAACCCAGAAAGCCCTGCTGGGCAGCGAACGCGGTGCAGAAATGACCGTTGATATTCAAAAGTTATTCAACAGCAACGAAGGTGTAATTTCCAGCAGTCTGGGCATTGCTCGCGAAGGAGTAAACGACCTGAATCCCAATTTCAAACTGGTGATTACCGATATCAAGCGCCGCACCGTTGCAGAACTGAATGAAGATTACTTTAAAGAAGTTTTTGGACCTGTAGATTACCCCAAAACAGAAGCGGAATACCGCGAGCGCATCAACTCCAACCTGGAAAACTACTACCGCAACGAAGCCGAGCTGTGGATAGACCACCAGATAGGGCATCTGTTGATGGAAAAGCACACAATTCAGCTACCCGATGCGTTCCTGAAGCGCTGGTTGCTGGCCACAAAAGCCGAGCACTACAACGCCGAAAACATCGAGGAGAAATATGCTGAGGAAAAGTCAGCGCTCATGCGCCGCCTGGTGATTGATAAAATTGCCGAACAATACGAACTTCAGCCCACCCAGGAAGCCATCATGCAGGAAGCCCGCACATATTACGTGGGCATGTACCGCCAATATGGCATGAACATCAACCCCGAAGATGGATTTTTGGATGAAACCATCAAAAAACGCATGGCCGAAAGGGAATTTGTGACCCAAATGGCTGACAGGGTTATGTACCGTATGGCTTACGACAAGGTTAAAGAAACCGTTACCCTGAAAGAGAAAAAAGTGAACGTGGAAGATTATTTCAAACACGTGAACGAACATAAACACGAGCACGGCGAATAATATTTTAGCTTTTTAGTATTAACTTCGAATTTTATAAAATCAAACGCATGGATCACGGAAAAGAATTTCGCAAATACGCTGTAAAACACCTGGGCTTGAACAGCCTGTATGTAGATAAATACATGGAAATGCAGGCCGGCAACCCGCAGGCAGGTATGGTTCCTCAAATTACGGGACTCACCCCAAATATCATTGAAGAAAGACAGATGAATGCCGTGGCCATGGACATCTTCTCCCGTTTGATGATGGACCGTATTATCTTTCTAGGTGTACCCATTTATGATGACGTTGCCAACATAATCATTGGTCAGTTGTTGTTCCTGGAAAGCAGCAACCCCAACCGCGATATTCAGATTTACATCAACAGCCCCGGAGGCAGTGTTTATGCGGGTTTGGCTATTTACGACACCATGCAGTTTATCAGCTCCGATGTGGCAACCATTTGTACCGGCATGGCAGCCAGTATGGGTGCAGTACTTATGTGCGCCGGCGAAAAAGGCAAACGTACTGCCCTTCCCCACTCACGCATTATGATTCACCAGCCTTTGGGTGGTGCACAGGGTCAGGCTTCGGATATCGAAATCACCTACAAGGAAATCAGCAAGCTGAAAAAAGAACTGTATGACATCATTGCCGTACACAGCGGACAAACCTATGAAAAGGTATGGGAAGATAGCGATCGTGATTACTGGATGACCGCCCAGGAAGCCAAAGATTATGGCATGATTGACGAAGTGCTGATGAAGCGCAGCAAATAACCGAAACATTCCGTTTCTTTTAGTTGTTTTACCCATAGATGAAAGCGAAAAACGCTACCTGTTCGTTTTGCGGACGCAAAAAAGACGAAACCCTGATGCTTATTTCAGGGCTGGAAGCGCATATCTGTGAGCAGTGTGCCGATCAGGCGCACAAAATTGTGGAGCAGGAATTGGGCTTTAATAAAGCAGAACCCGAAAAAGGTGCAGCTGATACTGCTGCATTTAGCCTGCCCCGACCCGATGAAATAAAGAAATACCTGGACCAGTATGTAATTGGTCAAGATGAGGCCAAGAAAGTAATGAGTGTGGCCGTTTACAACCACTACAAGCGCGTGATGCACCCTCAGGAAGCCGATGAAGTAGAACTGGAGAAAAGCAACATTCTGATGGTGGGTGAAACCGGCACGGGTAAAACCCTGCTGGCACGCAGCCTTGCCAAATACCTGAATGTTCCTTTCTGTATTGCCGATGCCACCGTGCTTACCGAAGCCGGCTATGTGGGCGATGACGTGGAAAGTATACTGTCACGTTTGTTGCAGGTGGCCAATTACAATGCTGCAGCTGCCGAAAAAGGCATCATCTACCTGGATGAAATTGACAAAATCAGCCGCAAGGGCGATAACCCCTCCATCACCCGCGATGTGAGCGGAGAAGGCGTGCAGCAGGGCCTGCTGAAGATTCTGGAGGGAACTGTAGCCAATGTGGCACCCGAAGGTGGCAGAAAGCATCCTGAGCAGAAATACGTGAAGATTGACACCCGCAATATTCTCTTCATTTGCGGTGGTGCTTTCGACGGCATTGAAAAAATCATTTCACGCCGCATTCAAAGCCGTGCTGTAGGTTTCAAAAACGGAGAGCGTTCCGAGGTGGCCACGGATGAAGTGCTGAGGCACATCTCCCCCGCAGATCTGAAGAAATTCGGGCTGATACCTGAAATCATTGGCCGTTTGCCCATTATTACCTCGCTGGAGCCCTTGGACAAGGAAGCCTTGCGCCGCATTCTTACTGAGCCTAAAAACGCGCTCATTAAGCAATACGAAAAGCTGTTTGCCATGGAAAATATCTCCCTGCATATAGACAAGGACGTAATTGACTTTATTGTGGAACAGGCACACGACAACCAGCTGGGAGCCCGCGGTTTGCGCGGCATCTGCGAAGCCATTTTGCTGGACTATATGTACGAAGCACCGGGTAAAAAAGGCAGCAACAAAAAATTAAAGATTACACTTCAAGACGCCCAGGATAAATGGGAGCGCAACAAGAAGATTTTTAAGGCGGCGTAAGGGATTTAATCTTTTAGGCAGCGAACCGAATAGCCACAACCTTTAGTGTTAATAACCTTGTTTAACTCACCATCGACGAAGTCCAGGTAGCCAAACCACGCTGCATCAGTATTGAGCCCCGTGGAACTCCACCAATACCCGTCAACCCCAATGGCGCTAAACTCACCGCTGCTTAAGCGGCAACCACCAGGAAATCCTGTAAAACATGAACTATTCGTTCCATTGCCGTCATTATCCCAGCCCGTTTTACTTTTCATTTTGGCGCCTGCTTTTTCAGCTCCTCCTAAAAAATCAGACAATTCCATCCAATCGCTGTCAGAGAAAACATGCCAACCCTTAGGCGCCAGTCCTCGGGGATCATTTACTGCATACCAGTTGTAAAGTTTGCCATATTTTCTCCCATTGCTCTCTTCGTTGTCGTAATTGCACCATGCAGGTTCGCCTGCCTGCGCTAAGCTTTTCCATTCACCCTCGGTTTTGGCTTCAGGAATCGGATCTCCATTTCTAAATTTGTCAACATTCAAATTGCTGCGCATCCAAACCTGTTTACCAATAGTCACTTCTTCGGGACAACCATCTGTTTTCGGTGGTTTGGAATCACAGGATGCTACTAACAGCATAAGAAGAAAACCGATGTAATTAATCCTTTTTTGCATTGTATGCCTTATTTAACGCCACTAATATAATCAATATTTTACTTCTTACTATTTTCAATTTGTGTAATGTATGTATATTGCCGCTGCTATGGCAGCAGAACCCATCCTTCAAAACAACAAGAAGACCCTCTTCGCCTGGACCCTTTATGACTGGGCAAACTCGGTATATCCGCTTATTATCAGTTCGGCTATTTTTCCGGTGGTATATGAAAATGCTACCAGTATTAAGATAGATGGAAAAACGGTGTTTGACCAGATTACATTCTTTGGCCATGCCTTTAAAAACACGGAATTCTACGCCTACCTGGTGTGTGTTTCCTATTTGGTGGTAGCATTGCTCACGCCTTTGCTTTCCGGCATTGCCGATGCAGGTGGCAAACGCAAATTGTTCATGCAGTTTTTCTGCTTTATGGGCGCGGTTTCCAGCGGATTGCTGTACTTCTTCCCTACCGCCAAACCTCAGGTAATCGGACAGGCTGTAGAACTGGGCTGGACCATTTTACCGCTGTTCTTTGGCAGCATTGGTTTTTGGGGAAGCCTGGTGTATTACAATTCCTACCTGCCCGAAATTGCCAGCCCCGACCAGCAAGACAAAGTAAGTGCCCGAGGCTTTACCATGGGTTATCTGGGCAGTTCTTCCCTGCTTATTACTATTCTTGTGGTATTTGTTTTTCAAAAAATAGCACCCATTTCCTGGGCATTCCCGCTGGTAAGCCTCTGGTGGATTGGTTTTGCTTTGTACTCATTTTATCACTTGCCACCAACAACCGCCGCAAGGCATAAAGCAGGAACCGAATTGCTGTCTGCCGGATTTAAAGAAATTACCAAGGTATTTGCAGAAATACGCACACAGCATCTGGCCCTGAAACGCTTTCTGTATAGCTATTTCATGTTCAACATGGCTGTGCAAACCATTATGGTCATGGCAGTTTCCTTTGCCAGCAAAGAAATCATTGGGATTAAACCCGCTGATTTGATTACCAGCATATTGCTTATTCAATTTCTGGGTGTGGCCGGGGCTTTTCTGATGTCGCGCCTATCGAAAAAGGTGGGAAACATCAAAACCCTTATGCTATCCATCATCATTTGGATTGGACTTTGCATTTATGTGTATCAGTTTGTGTATAAACCCTGGCAGTTCTATATAGCCGCGGCCATTGTAGGTCTTGTGATGGGCGGAATTCAGTCGATAGCGCGATCTACCTATTCCAAGCTGCTTCCTGAAACCGAAGACCACACTTCTTATTTCAGCTTTTTTGATCTGGCGGAAAAAATCGGACTGGCCATCGGCACTTTCTCCTTCGGCCTAATTGAGGGCTATTTGGACATCAGAAGTTCCATTCTGGCACTGATTGCCTTTTTTGTTCTTGGATTGCTACTATTGCTTAGGGTTCCAAAAACCCGGCAACTATCCGGTGAAAGCCAGGCTTAACGCATCAGGGTAAGTGTTCCATCAAACTTGTACGGAACACCGTCAAACGACATTACCTCGACATGATAAACATAAACACCGTCTGGAACTGTCTGTCCATTGGCATTTCCATCCCAACCTTTGTTAATATCATCTGAGTAGAAGAGTTTTTCGCCCCAGCGGCTATAAATGGTCATGTTCATTTTCATGAAGTTACTTGCCGTCACGTTGAACGTGTTGTTCTTGCCCGGGCCGGCGCCATCGGGGGTGAATACATCCGGGATCCACACAATAATATCAGGACCCACAAACACATTCTTCCTGAACGTGTCCGTACATCCGCCCGGCTGTGAAGTCACAATCAGCTG
>CANHQZ010000064.1 GCA_947463125.1 Flavobacteriales bacterium
GCAGACTTCATAGTTCCAGTATTTCAAAGTCGTTGAACATATCGGTGTTGCCCAGCGATGTGGCAATAATGCCGGCTCGGCGCTCCTTTGCGATTTCTGCAATACACTCCATGGCAATTTTTGCATTGATTGCATCCAGGTGGCTGAACAGTTCGTCCAGCAAGAGCCATTCAAAAGGCCGAACTACCGCACGAATCAATGCCACACGCTGTTGTTGTCCCAGGCTCATGCGTCCGCAGGTTTTGTCCAGCTGTGGCAGAATGCCGAGGCGGGCGGCCATTTTTTCTATGTAGACTGCATCACGGTCGTTTTCCGGGTTTAAGTCTATGTTTTGCCTGGCGGTTAATTCAGGAAACAAACGCAAATCCTGGTGCATTACGGATACTTGTGTTGCCCGTATTCTCGCAAAATCATCGGGCTTAATATCCCGAAGGTTGGTTTCGTCAAAGAAGGCATCGCCGCGGTAATCGCTTCGTATTCCGCCAATAATGTTGATGAGTGTGGTTTTTCCCCGGCCGGAACCAGCCAGAATCACATAGTTTTTTTCTTTGAAAAATACACGGTTTTGCCGCCAGATGCGGCCAGTACCCGGACTGTCAGCCAGGGGTTCGGGAATGATATTGAAAAAGTGTATGAGTTGCAAGACGGGTTCTTGTCAGGGTTGGTGGTTTACTTTTGGCATGAAGTTGTCCAGGGCATGCAGGAGAAGTAACAGGTTACTTTGCCCCGATGTTTCTACTTCAAAAGTAAGTTGCATAGCGCGGCTGTTGCCTGTTAGGTGCAGGCTGTTTTCGGCATTTTGTCTGTGAAACTCCAGTGGGAATAGCGGTTTTCTGTAGCCGGGTGTTTGTGGTGCCTGCCGGGTGGGTTTCAGCAGCAGGCAGTTGCCGGCAGTTTCTACCGCCAGGCCTTCCATCGCAGCGTAGTTGGCTTTAGCCGGCATCTTTTTCAGGAGTATCTTTTCCTCTTCGCTGAATGTAGCGCCCAGCCACAGCAGCCACTGCTGATCATCCGTGCTGTTAATTTTGTCTTTCAGCCACAGGCATGCATTGCCGTTGAGTTTCTCCAGCAGGGGGTTGCCTGTTTGCCCGGTAAGTGCAGCGATATTCCCAAGCATGGGTTTTTGCAGTGCGAGGTACATGAGGGTGCCGTTGGTTTGGCCGGGAAGTTCATCCGAGCAAATTTCACCGCCTGCCACAGGCTTTAGCAGCGCCTCTAGTTCAGTTGTGCCTTGGGTAACATTCATGTTGATTGAAATACCTCCTTTTCCGGATTTCAGTCGGCCACACAAAGTAGTTTTTTCAGGCAGCATGCCTGCAATGGCTGTCAATACGGGAGAGGGGTTTTCATAATTCAGCATCTGCAGGATGGAGACGGGTTTCAGCATACACGAAATGGAATCGGAAGTGATGTCTGAAGGTGCAGCGGATACGTTCTTTTGTGTTTCAAGCAGGCTTATCGGATAAGTATCACCGGCGGTGAGATGGTAACTCAGCAGGGCAATATTATCGTTCCATGAAAGGTATAAACCGGTGTTAATCTCAATGAACTGAGTCGAACCTTTCTGGTTAAGCGACGACCCCGTGTAGCGGGTTTCCGCCACAATTTTCTGAAATTCTGAAAGGTCTTGCGGTGCAAATAACAATCCCAGGGCGGGTCCGCCGGGTGTGAGTTCGCCAAAGAGGAGCATTTGCCGGCTGATAAGCGTACCGGGTTGCTGCGGGTTTCCAAAAAGCCTCCTGAGCATGGTAGGCGGAAAGCCAAACCTGGAAAGGCTATCGAGTTCTGCTTTGCTAAGTTTATCTGCCTGAAACTTGAGGACAAACGCTGCATTTTCCGGCACATAATTGGCTAATGGTACGGAGGTTTTTGGCTTGAGCCACCAAAATAATAACAGGCCCGCAATGATGGCTGTTGCTGCAATAATCCACCATTTATGCTGTCTCATGTAGTTGGATCCTTTTTCAAAGATAAGTGATTACGTGGTGGAAGAAATGCGCGAATCCAATGCATCGCGAACACCCATTGACATTAGGTTGAAAGCCATAACCAGCGCCATGATAGCCAGCCCGGGCACCAATGCCAGATAGGCGTTGTCGAGAACCAAGTTGCCCAGATGTTCTTTCACCATCATGCCCCAGCTGGGTGTGGGTGGTGCCAGTCCCAGTCCCAGAAAGCTGAGACCACTTTCCAGTAAAATAGCAGCCGCAAAATTGGTTGTGGCCATCACCGTCAGGGTGCCTTTCAGGTTGGGCAAAATGTGTCTGCGCATGATGTAGAAGGGCCTGAAGCCGGTGATAATGGATGAGAGGATAAACTCTTTTTGCCTCAGCTGCAAGGTTTGTCCGCGCACCACACGGGCTACTTCCACCCAGGTGCTCAGTCCGGTGGCCAGCAAAACCTGCCACAATCCTTTACCGAAGGCAAAACTCAAACCCAGGGCAATGAGCAGGGTAGGAATGGACCAGAAAACCGCGATGAGCCACGACAAAATGCTGTCGGTACGCCCGCCGTAATATCCGGCTGCCATGCCAATGATGGTTCCGATAAACAGCGAAATAATAACACTTACCAGCCCTACCAGCAATGATACACGGGCACCGATGATAAGGCGGCTCAGCATGTCGCGACCAAACCGATCTGTTCCCAAAAGGGCAGTTTGACGGTATTCAAAACGTTCTTCATCCTGCATTATGAGGCTGCTTTTGGCTATGGCTTTGGTATCTGTTTCGGCATAAGCGATGTAATAAATACTGTCTTTACTTTGTAGAGTTACCTTACAGGGAATGACCGTTCCGTCCGAGGGAGCACCGCTGAAATAATCCGAAAATGAAGCAGTAAGAGGCTTTCCCGCCAGAATATAGGTGAATGAGAAGCCCGGAGGCCGGTTTGCTAGTTCGGGTATAATGCGGTTGCAGTCTTTAGTGTTGTCAGGTGTGATGAGGTAGCCGAGAAGGGCAGGCACCGCAAAAACTGCGGTGGTGATAAGTCCGATTCTAAACGCCGTTTTTTGCCAGAGCCTGCGCAGCATGGTTGCAAATGTAATTGTTAATAAATTTTGCCAAATCTTTTATTTAACTACAGTATTGGAAAATATTAATTATTCAATTGAGTTGTTTTTTAATGGCTGGATGTTTAATTAAATCATCAGTTAGGTATTTCACTATTTCCTTGTTGATTTTTAGCGATTCAATTACAAAATCAACATCATTTTTTAAAGATTCCGCAGAATATTGGAAGGCATTATAGTTGGTTTTAATGGCTTGCAATACTGTTTCATAATCCTTGCGTAATGAAAGTGACGCAAATTGAATTGCAAGTCCATTATTTTTAACGGCAGCCATTACAATTTCCTTATCTTGTTTTAAATCATCAGAGGCGAATTCCAATAGATTTCCCTGCTGTTTAACAGCTGTTATAATTACTTCTTTATCATTTTTCGATATTGATGAGCAAAAAACCAGTGCATCGCAATCGGTTTTAACAGCAAGCATTGTTAGCTCTTTATTTGCCTTGAGTTCTTCGGATGCAAACTCCAATGCCCTCGGATAATTGGTTATCGCCTTTAATACTATTTCCGGGTCATTCTTTAATTCAGTACTGGCGTGTTCTAATGCGAAACCTGCATTTTTAACAGCGTGCAAAACAACTTCCCGGTCATTCTTTAGTTCAGGACTCACAAAAGCCAATGCCATGCCGTTATTTCCTAAGGCTGTCAATACAATTGCCCTGTCTCCTTTATAAGATTCTGGACAATATTGTAATACTGCGCCATTTTTTGCAAGCCCTTTAGTCAAAATGGAGTCTGTCCTAAGGTGACAAAATTCAATAATGAGCGGGTTGATATCAATTAGTGATAGTATGGTTTTTTCATCTTGTTTAATTCTGTCTGATGCATATTTGAAATTACCATAATACCTCTTTACTGCAAGTGTAATAATTTCAATATCATCCCTGTATTTTTTATTTGCCATGCTAAAATCAAAATAGGAATTTGCCTGGCTTAGTTTTTGTATTAATAGTTTTCTATTATTGCCAATTGTTTTATTTATAATCCAGGTGAAAATGCCTAGAATTATTACAATTAATATAATTAATTCCATTTTTAATAAATTGATTTATACAATCACAAAAATACTAACTGTACATTATAAATTTAATGTTAATATAAATTATCTTTTTTCTGCAAATCAAGCACCACAATAACCGCAGAAAACGTCCAAAGCGGAACTGCGATTTTGTCATACTGACTGTAGTTATTCAAAAAAGCGTGGGTGTGATACGTGACCAGCCCCAGCAAGGCCATGAGTGCCGTAATTTTAATTTTGCGGTCTTCTGTTCGGTAAATAACCCTAAACGCGGTAGCCATGGTGAGCAGGGTAATGCCAACCCACAGAGCCATGCCCGGAAAACCGGTTTCACTCATGGCACTGAAATATTCGCTGTGCGCGTCTCCCAGCTCACCTGTATTGGTGCTGATGATGGTCATTTCGCTGCTTTGCTGAAAAGGTCCGTACTGAAATACAAAAGTCCCAGGCCCAAAACCGAATACAGGCCTCTCCGAAACCATGCGCGCAGCGCATTTCCACCGGTTAATGCGCTCAAGGTTGCTTGGGTCGGTGGTAATGTTGCTCACGGATTTTACATGCCCCTCAAGCTCATCGCTGCTGCCCTGTTTGTTGGCTTCAAGGTTATACAGCAATGTATCCTGATTGATGATGCCGTAGGCACTTACAGAAACCAGCGCCAGCATAATCCAGTAAAACTTAATGCGGAATCTTAAAAGTACGTATACGCCAAGTGCAGCAATCAGGCTGAGCCAGGTGGCGCGCGTGTAGCTTACTACAATACCCAGCAGCAACACCACCAGAAAGAAACCCAGCAAGGGCGCCCATCCGGGTTTAATGCCGAAAACGGCCCCATTGAAGGTATAAAACACCAAAATACTAACGCAAAACGCAATGGCGGCGGCATACATGCCATGATCCGGGAAAAAAGGCCAGCTAATGCCATACGAGGCACTTCGGATAAAACCGTATGCCGCATGCTGAATAAGGGTATAAATAACCAGTATCAGGGTGCAGAATACCAGCGCGGAAAAGAAATAATGGATATTCTGCATCTTCCGGAAAAGATAGATGCTGCCAATGAAAAATACCACAATATACCAGGTGCGTGCCAGGCTGAATTTAAAGCTCACCAAAGGCATGCTGCTGTATACTGATGAAAGCCACAGCCACGCTGTGTAGCCAATTACAAGCAAAACCACCGGATGCTTTAATGGGGTAAGATTTGCTTTTCCCTGCATGAAAAAACGCATGCACAGCAAACAGAATATCCATATGATGAGGGGTTCGGTGGGCAGTGCCAGACCCAGTCCGCCACCAATGTCGTTTACGTTGACGGAAAGCGGTGCCAGTGCGCCGGTTAGTAAAATAAATTTCTCGGTTTTGTAAATGGATAGCAATAGGACTGCAATGGCAACGGGTATGAGGAAAACATAATACTGCCCCCACATGGCGGCCCACATGCCTGCCATTCCCGTCAGCAAAGCCAGCAGGTAAATAAGATAGGGTTTGTGCGATGTGACCGGCGTGTTAGGCAAGGTTCTTTTTTCGGTTCAGGTACAATACCTCATACAGGAGCAACAATACCGAAATAGACGCAAATGTAGTGAGTAAGGTCATCAGCAGTACCAGTGTGCGTTTGGGCCATGCCTTGATTTCGGGTTTGGCTGCTGCACTCACGGTGAATTTATGCGAGAGGTTTTCCTTTACATCCACAAGACGCTTTTCATACTGGGCAATCAAATCACTTTCTTTTACCGCTTCCTGTTGAATAAGCTCGTTGAGGGCAATAAAATCTCCACCATGGCTGATAAGTGTTTTCTGCTCTTCCATCAGGTCTTTTACCCTGCCCAGCTGTCCCATGGCCTGCGCCTTATAAATCTCTTCAGCAAGTGCACGGCTCTGTTCTTCGTAGTTGGTAACCCCTTTCTCTCCCAATCCACGCAACTGGTCTTTGAGGCCCTGCAGTTTATTTTGTTTTTCCTTCAAAGCTCTTTCCACAATGGCCAGCGCCGGATCGGCAACCTGTTTCTGAATTTCGGTTTTTACCGTATCGTACAGGGCGGCAATACCGTTGGCAATATTGGCAGCCATTTGAGGATCTTCATCCAGCACTTCTATTTTGATACTGAGGTAACGGGTTCGGCTGAAATGGATGTTTTCTTCAATCTTGTATTCCAGCGCTGTTTGGGGGTGTGCTTCCGATTTCGGATCAATACCGTAATGTTTCAGCAGGTTGAAATTGCGCACCAGGCGGCTGAGCAATTCACCGCTTTGCAGCACTTGCAGGGCTTTTTCGGCCTCTTCTTCTTCTCCGAATTCCAGTGGATCCTTTTGCCGCTGATTCAATTCCGTGAGCAGGGCATTGGAAATGGAGTTGTTGGTAGTGGGGTAAAAGACATGCGTTGCCTTGTATTTGGGTTTGGTAATCAGCGGGCTGGTTATCAGCACAGACAGCAGACCTGCCACGAGACAAACCACAAATATCACTTTGCGCCAGCGCCAGAAGAAATTGACTACATCGGCAAAGTGGATGGGCTTTTGAACGTCCTCAGCCTGAATGAGGTTTTCGGTTGAACCGGGTTGAAATTTCATATGTTGAACGGGCAAAGTTACAAAACGGCGGCTTTACCTGAATATTGTATGGATGGGTTCCTTGTTTTCCACAGGGTTTGCCCTGTTAAATGTCGAAAAAGCGCAGCACGCTCTCGTATTCGCTGTTGTTTTGCCTGTTGAAATCTTCAGACATGTATACATCTTCGGTTTTGTAACCAAATCTGGAGAGCGATGCCACAATGCCTTTTACCTGGGTTGTGTTGAGTTTCAGGCTTACCAGTAAGTTGCCGGCTTCCGTTTGGTTCACCATCATGCCCAGTACCTTGGCACCGTTTTCCTCCACCAGGCGCATGAGATGGGATGGTGCAAAATCACGGGGTTCGGCAAGAACCACAAGCACGGCTCCCATGCCTTTGTAGG
The DNA here is from genome assembly GCA_947463125.1 of Flavobacteriales bacterium. GTDB lineage: Bacteria > Bacteroidota > Bacteroidia > NS11-12g > UBA955 > RGEC01. Next base: position 7,044 of record CANHQZ010000064.1, read on the forward strand.
TGAGGGATTGTGAAATATTCTCGTGGATTTTGCGCTGGTCGATAATCCCCATAATCTGGCCTTGTTCATTGGCCACAGCCATTACTTCCAGATCGGCACCTACCATCAGGGGAATCACTTCGTAAATATGCTGGTGCATTTGTGCAACAGGAGCATGGGGGTTGAATGGTATGATATCGGACAGGCGGGTATCGGACTTTTCCTGAAGCAGGTTGATAGCCCGTGCGTAATTATGAAGGCGGTTATTGTCTACCACGGGAAGTTCCGAAACCCGCATGGCATGCATGTATTCCAGCGCGGCGCCTACAGTATCGCTGAGCCTGAGGGGCGAAAGTGAATCATGAATGAGAGAACCGGCTATCATATTTTTACAAAAATAACGAAACGTAGAAGGCTTTTGTTACCCGCTGCAGCGATTTATGGTAAAAATTACACAATCCTTACCAGGTGTGCGTATCGTCGTTGTGCCAGGTATTCTGCAATTTCATGGCAGTTTCCAGCAAAAGGCGGGCACAGCCTTGTCCACCGGCCACAGTCAGTATTTCATGACAAATTTCCTTGATGTCAGCAGAAGCATCGGCCGGACAAACAGCCAGGCCGGCTCTTTTCAGAATGGGGTAATCGGGCATGTCGTCACCCATATATGCCACATCGCTTTCATTTACCCCAAAATCAGCGCACACTTTCTCGAATGCCGCCATTTTGTTGTTTTGGCCCAGGTATATTTCTTTGATTCCCAGCCCCTGAAAGCGGTGCAGCATGCCTTTGCTGTTGCCTCCGCTGATGATGGCAATGTTGTAACCCTGTTTTACTGCATGTTGCAGGGCAAAACCGTCTTTAATATTTACACTGCGCAGCATGTGCCCTTCCTCGGTCACAAGCACATTGCCGGTGGTAAGTACACCGTCTATATCAAAGATAAAAGTTTTGCAGGTTTGCAGCTTTTCCAGGGTTTGGGCATTCATCGGTGCAAAGTTCAGTGAAATGAAGTCAGGCTCAAATTTCTTTTTTGTTTAAAATGAATTTACCGCTGAATGAGTAGGCGCATAGTTTTTATACCATTGTTTGAAACAAGCTTTACGAGGTAAATACCGTCAGCCAGGTTTTGTGGCAGCGTCAATGTCTCCAATCCGTTTACTTGGCTGTACATTACTTTTTGGCCACGGGTATCCCACAGGCTGAATTCAGCCTGTTCTATGGCGGAAAGCTTCAATTGTACAGAAGTTGATGCAGGGTTTGGAAATAGCCATGATTCTTCGTTTTCGAGGCTTGCGGTGCGTAAATTCTGCCCAAATACATCCTTACAGTCCATATTCGGTTTCATGGGTGTGATGCCGCAACCGCGGAAAGTAAAGTTCTGGCTTAATGAAATGTAGTGCTTAATGGCTCTTTGTTCAGAGATGGTGATGGTATCGCGTTTGCACCAGTTGTCGGAAGGCAGCAGAGTTACGGTGGGATACATGCTCTCTCCCAATTCATTTACGTGTCCAAGTCCGAGCGAGTGCCCCATTTCGTGAAACATAACGTACCTGAATTTGGCGGCACCGGCCGGAGGTTGTCCTTTTCCATAGTACCAGTTTTGCTGGGTATTGAATCGTAACAGTTGGGTTTGGTTGTGGTAAAACGTTTCGGCACCCACGATGCAGGAAGCCCAGAGTCGATCGTTGAACCCTACTACAGCAAGAGAAGAATCCGGCGCGATGATGTGTTTTCCTTGTCCAAGGTTTAGGGGAACCCACTGCGTGAGCGGCTCAATGATGTAATTGACACCTGTTTTACAGCGAAACTCCTGCACCACATCAGCAATGGCCTGCTTGATTTCGGGGTTGTTCCAGTACACCGGATGCACCAGCCAGGTAACGCCGCCTTTTTTGTTATTGTCGGTAAGCAGGTCATACAGCAGCGGATTGGCCTGTCGGTAACCCAGGTTGGCTTTCACTTTCAAAGTATCGGTGGAGGTATAGTTCGCTCCCCCAATGTGCACTTTGATTTTGTTTGAAAACGCCACGGGCATTTCCAGTTTTATTTCTGTGTTTGTCCAGCTGAGATAGTTGAAACCATTACCTGTGGCGGCATCAGTGTAGGTGTTTCCTTCGCGGAAAAAAGACACATAAGAACTGCCGCGGGAAGCCCCAAAACCGCTTCCGGTGATGGTAAGAACTTCGCCTTTTCCGCCGATAATCTGTTTGGGAGAAATACCGGAAATCTGCTGCGCAAAGATGAATCCCCCGCAAAACGAAATACCTGTAAATAGCAGTTTTTTAATGTGTAGCATGGTTCAAATATAAGGAAAGCCATGTTTTTGATTTTGGCTCGGTATATCAATTAATACTTGTAAATACCGGGCAGGTTGTTTATTTTTGTTAGGATGAAAAAACTGTTTCTTCTTTCGTTCTATTTAATAGCGGCATATGCAATGCATGCACAAATCGGTGAGGTAAAAGTAGATGGAGCGTATGCTAAAATTTACGATGAAAACGGGCGCTATACCAATCGTGTGGTGCATCTTGGAGGTACGAAAACGCTTGCAGGATACAATAGCCAATATATCGTGGTTGTTGACCGCGCTTATGCCAAAATTTATGATGCCACGGGCAAAGATTTGAATAAATCGATTTTGCTGGGTGACAATAAATACATCAAGCATGTTTCCGGATCGGCCATATTGGTTAAGGACGGAAACTACGTCAAGTATTACGATTTTGACGGAAGGTATACGAATAAGGCCACGTTGGATCGGTAGTGACAGGTCGCGACATTTCCCTGCCGCGTAGCCAGCGGCGGCATTGTTTTACGTAGTATTATTTTTCATGCGCATGCATTCGACCCCTCCGGGGTCAGTTTTTTCAATAGATTTTATATCACTTTATTTCCGGTACACGATTAAACCAATAAACAAATAAACCGATAAACCAATACCTAATCATCCCCAAGGTACACATTCATTTCGAACTGTCCCTCTTTCTCCAGAACTCCGTCGCGTGTTATTTTTCCGCTGCCCTGCATGTATCCTCTGTAAAAATCGCCTTCATACACACATTCTCCGTTTATATCAAAAACGGGTAAATCGCCGTTTTTGCTGATAAAAAGCTTGCCTTTGCCGTGCATTTGTCCTTTTAGGATCTCGCCTTCATAGCGGTTGCCATTCAGCCAGAATATCTTACCAATACCCGAATCGATACTGCCTTTTTTTATCACAAACATGGAGGCCTGTTGTTTGCCTTTGGTAAATCCGTTGGGGTAAACGGAGTCGTTATACCAATAACCTTTTACCGTATCACGAAAACCGGTTCCATTTCGGTTTTTGCCTGCAAACGCCATACTCCCTTTGCCGTGCAGTCGGCCGTTTATCCAGTTGCCTTTAAAGACGGAACCATCGGCGTAGGTCATGGTGCCGTTTCCGTGCATTTTACCATTGCGCCAGCTGCCGGTGTATTGAGAAATATCCCCTTCCCAAAGCATGGTGCCAATGCCTTTGGTGCAATCTCCCGAAATGCACTGTGCATTCATATTTGCAGCAGTGGCGCATATCAGCCATAAAAACATCCACCGCAAATTCATGCAGACAAAGCTACATAAATTATGCCGTTATGGCTTTGCCAATTTGCGGTAGAAATATTCTCCCAATAAAGCCATGGGAATGTATGCCAGCAAGAGATCTGCGGCTATAAACCAAAAGGGTGCCGGTATCATGAAGCAGGCAGAAATACCGCCCATCAAGAAAACAATGCCTACGATGAGTGAATATCTGCGGGTTTCTTTGGGTTTTAGCCAGCACATCAGCATAGCGGCAGAGAGTGTTCCCAGGGCATGAGCGAGAAAAGGAAACAGAAAATACAGGGGCAGGGCATTTTTAAAATCGGCCGGCGCAGGAATCCATTGATTGCCCAGCCACACAAAACACATATTGATGATGCTTCCTGCAAACA
>CANHQZ010000065.1 GCA_947463125.1 Flavobacteriales bacterium
AATGGCTTTCATGCCACAAAGCTACGGAGTATTGCCCGCTTTTGGGTATTTGTCCACAAAACACCCACCCCGATTGACCTTCGGTTATCAATGTATATTTTCGCTCCATGATTTTGTCCGACAAGCGCATACTGGAAGAAATTGACAAGGAAACCATCAAGATTGAGCCTTACGACAGGCACTGTCTCGGCAGCAACAGCTACGACGTTCACCTGGGCAAATGGCTGGCAACATATAAAGACCATATTTTGGATGCCAAAAAGCATAACGAAATCGAGTATTTTGAGATTCCCGAGGAAGGATTTGTGCTGTATCCCCATGTTTTTTACCTGGGTGTAACGGAAGAATATACCGAAACGCACGCGCATGTTCCTTTTCTGGAGGGCAAAAGCAGCACAGGACGTCTGGGCATTGACATACACGCCACTGCCGGTAAGGGCGACGTGGGTTTTTGCGGCAACTGGACCTTGGAAATCAGCGTGAAGCAGCCGGTGAAGGTATACCGCGGTATGCCCATTGGACAGCTCATTTATTTTCCGGTGGACGGGGAAATTGAGGTAAAATACAACCAAAAGAAAAATGCCAAGTATTCCGGTCAGCCCGACAAGCCCATCGAGAGCATGATGTGGAAGAACCAGTTTTAATTGGTTTCTAAGCCATCATCGGAACTTCCATCAACAGAATTTCAGCATTGGCACTGAGCGATTTAATGGTAAAAACATCGCTGTCGCTGATGCCCATGCCATCCCGGCGTTCGAGTAGCTCTTCTGCAATTTCAAATCGGCCTTCCAAAACAAAAACATAGACGCCGTTGCCCACCTTTTTTAGGTTGTAGGTAACCGTTGCATCCTCTTCAAAACGGCCAATGTGGAACCATGCATCCTGATGAATCCAAACGCCTTCATCATCGGGCAGGGGAGATAGAATCTGCTGTAGCCGGTTTAGGCGGTCTTCCGGTTTTAGGGAAATTTGATCATACCTCGGCTGCACATTTTGTTTGTTGGGGAAAACCCATATTTGCAAAAAACGTGTCTGTTTGTCTTTGTTTCTGTTGTATTCGCTGTGGGATATACCACTGCCAGCGCTCAACACCTGAATGTCTCCATGCCTGATAACCGCCACATTGCCCATGCTGTCGCGATGTTCAAGGTCGCCTTCCAGCGGAATGCTGATGATTTCCATGTTTTGATGGGGATGGGTGCCAAAACCCATACCGGCGGCAACCATGTCGTCATTGAGCACGCGCAAAGCTCCAAAGTGAATGCGATCGGGGTGGAAGTATCCTGCAAAGCTGAAAGTATGATATGAGTCAAGCCAGCCGTGGTTGGCGTGGCCTCTTGTATGATTGCGGTGAATGATGATGTCCATGAAGTTTGTTTAAACAAAAATATAGTCAATTTTTGAAATCTGCAACAGGTGGTAGGGCAAATATCCCTGCTTATCTTTGCACCCTCCATGAGCAACGAAGATCTGTTTAAAAAAGTCGTTTCCCACTGCAAAGAATACGGGTTTGTTTTTCCCTCCAGCGAAATCTACGATGGCCTTGCCGCCGTGTATGATTACGGGCAAAATGGGGTAGAATTGCGCAATAACATCCGCCAGTACTGGTGGAAAGCCATGACCCAGCTGCAGACCAATATTCTTGGCATCGATGCGGCTATTTTTATGCATCCCAAGACATGGAAAGCCAGCGGACATATTGATGGGTTCAGCGATCCCATGATCGACAACAAAGACAGCAAAAAACGCTACCGTGCCGATGTGCTGCTGGAAGAACACCAGGAAAAACTGCGAGCTAAAGCCGATAAAGAGGTGGAAAAAGCGCGCGCTCGTTTTGGCGAGAGCTTTGATGAAGCCATGTACCGTTCCACCAACCCAAGGGTGGTGGAATACCTCAATGCTATTGCACACATTGACAACACCCTGAAAGAAGGCTTGGAAACAAGCAACCTGGGCATGATCAAAGCCCTGATAGAAGAACTCGGCATCGTGTGCCCTGTAAGCGGCTCCAAAAACTGGACAGATGTACGTCAGTTCAATCTCATGTACAGCACCCAAATGAGTGCGGTGGAAAGCGGTGAGGACAGTCTTTATCTGCGTCCGGAAACAGCCCAAGGGATTTTTGTCAATTTTCTGAACGTTCAAAAATCAGGTCGTGCCAAAATTCCCTTTGGCATCGCCCAGACAGGAAAGGCTTTCCGCAACGAGATTGTAGCCCGTCAGTTTATCATGCGCATGAAAGAGTTTGAGCAAATGGAAATGCAGTTTTTCTGCAAGCCCGGCACCGAACTCGAATGGTATGCCTACTGGAAAGAACAGCGCCTGAAATGGCACCTGGCACTGGGAACAAATAAAAACAGCTACCGCTACCACGACCACGTAAAGCTGGCCCACTATGCCAATGCAGCTGTGGATATCGAATTTGATTTTCCCTTCGGTTTCAAGGAGGTGGAAGGCATACATAGCCGCACCGATTTCGATCTCAGCAAACACGAGGAGTTTAGTGGCAAAAAGCTCCGCTATTTCGATCCCGAAACCAACGATAGCTACATTCCGTATGTGGTAGAAACCAGTATCGGACTGGATCGTATGTTCCTGTTGGCTTTGTGCGCTGCGTATCAGGAAGAAGCTGTGGAAGGTGGTGAAGTTCGTACCGTACTGAAACTGCATCCCGCCCTGGCGCCCGTAAAAGCTGCTATATTACCGCTGGTGAAGAAAGACGGTCTGCCCGAAATGGCCGAGAAGATATACAACGACCTGCGTTTCGATTTCAAACTGTACATCGAAGACAAAGACAGCATCGGAAAGCGTTACCGCCGCATGGACGCCATTGGCACGCCTTTCTGTATTACGGTTGACCATGACAGTATTGCCAATGAAGATGTCACCATCCGACACCGTGATACCATGGAACAGCGTCGCGTGAAAGTATCCGAACTCCGCGATATCCTTGCCAAAGAGACCGGCATGTCTGCCTTACTGCAAAAATTAGCCTGAATTTAAAAAATGATAACCATCGATCAGTTCAATTTCAGTGGTGAGAAAGTGCTCATCCGCGTAGATTTCAATGTGCCGCTGAACGCCGATTTTCAGATTACCGACGATTCGCGCATCACGGCAACACTGCCTACACTCAACAAAATATTGGGTGATGGTGGTTCTGTTATCCTGATGAGCCACCTGGGCCGTCCCAAAAACGGTCCGGAAGACAAATACAGCCTGCGTCATATACTGTCGCATTTGTCCGGCTTGCTGGGCAGAAATGTGAAGTTTGCCACAGACTGCATCGGTGCAGAGGCCGCAGCCCTGGATGCCGGACTGGGAGCGGGAGAGGTTTTGCTCCTAGAAAACCTGCGTTTTTATAAAGAAGAAGAAAAAGGAGACCGCGATTTTGCCAATAAACTGGCTTCCATGGGAACATTCTACGTTAACGATGCCTTTGGTACTGCGCACCGTGCGCATGCCAGCACCGCTATCATAGCGGAATTTTTCCCGGGTAAAAAGGCCTTTGGTTACGTGATGGCCCGCGAAGTAGAAAATGCCGATAAGGTGATGAAAGCGCCACAGCGTCCGTTTACGGCCATCGTTGGTGGTGCCAAGGTTTCCGATAAAATTCTGATAGTAGAAAACCTGCTGAATGTGGCCGACCATATCATCATTGGTGGTGGCATGGCCTATACGTTCTTTAAAGCACAAGGCGGCCAGATAGGCAAATCGCTGTGCGAAGACGAGCGACTGCAAACCTGCATAGAGATTCTGGAAAAAGCAAAAGCCAAAGGCGTTAGCATTCATTTGCCGACAGACTCGGTGATTGCCGATAATTTTGCCGCCGACGCCAACACCCAAAACTGCGGCAGCAACGCCATCCCCGATGGTTGGATGGGCCTGGATATTGGAGCCGCAGCCTGCAATGACTTTAAAAATGTGCTGCTGAACAGCAAAACCATCCTTTGGAACGGTCCTATGGGCGTATTTGAAATGGATGCCTTCAGCACCGGAACCCGCACCGTGGCCGAGGCCGTGGCTGAAAGTACCCAAAATGGCGCCTTCAGTTTGATAGGAGGCGGTGACAGTGCAGCTGCCGTTCATAAATTCGGTTTTGAGCAAAAAGTAAGCTACGTGAGCACCGGTGGCGGCGCTTTGTTGGAGTATTTCGAAGGCAAAACCCTGCCGGGCATTGCTGCGGTGGTAGGCTAATTCCTATCTCATAGAGGGGACTGTAAAAGCGGAAAAACAGACCGATTTTACGTAATATTCGCAAAAAGTATTTTTCTCAGAATAAGCTAATTTGTACCCGCTCTGACGGCCCTGTAGAGACGCACAATTGTGCGTCGCTACAGGGCCGTCAATGGTTTTGTCTCCATCTTTTTCCACTAAAAGGTGTAAGTAAGAAAATGGAATCACCGGAGGAACATTTCGTGTAATCAGAATTGTTGGTCTCGCCCCCCGCAGGCCTGCCACAAAGGCCAACAAGGGGAATCTATAATGATTCCGGAAACCAACGGTCCCCTCTGGAGAGGGGTAATTGTGAGGTGATCGTTATCAGTGGCAATTTCCGGGGTGTGTTTTTTTCTGCATTCACAATCACACGCCCACCGCACACACACCCCGGCGGGTGAGCACCGGCAGCGTGTATGACGCATTTACCCCTCTCCAGAGGGGACCGTGAAAGCGCAAAAGCAGACTAATTTTACGTAATATTCGCAATAAATGTTTTTCTCAGAAAAAACTGCGGCATCTCCGCTTCAGCGGCCAGCTGCGCAGCATTGACAATATTTGGAAAGTTGTCAAAGCTGACCACCACCCAATCCCGGAGGGATCGCATATCCCTAACCCGGGGCGGCAGCGCCGGGTGGGCAACTACGGGAGCCCCCGACCCCGGCGGGGTCGCATAAACGGTAATGGTGGTTTCGCTCAAAGGCCTTGTCACCCTGAGCCTGTTGAATGGGTCAAGGCCATACTTCGTCAAGCTCAGCATGAGAGTTTTTCGCCAGGTTCAGCTAATTGGTCTTAACATAACCCTCTGCAGCGGGGCAATTTTGCGAAAATTGTAACCATTGCCAAAATTGGGGGTGTGTTTTCTTCAATACCTATTGGGCGACAACAGTAGTGCCGGTTGCAACTTTTTCCTATAGCTTCGAAAACCAAGGGTGTATAATGACAATAGTTTCTTTTTTTAGATTATTGTATATAAAAAATAAGACATTATAGTTGAAAAATAATAATTAAGTACAATATAACAGAAAAAAACACGTATCTTTGCAGATGATATCAACTTAAAGATAATTATATGCTCCAAATTAGCTTCTCTAAAAATTTCTTCAAAAACCTTGCCCTCATATCGCTTTTTGCAGCGGCAGGAAAAAATGCAATTGCCAACAACATTACCGTCTCCAACACCACCCTCACCGGGAGAAATGTAGCTGCGGGGGTAAACAATGTTGCCAATTATTCCATGGTACAATTTGACCTTACCTGGGATAACTCATGGCGCAGCGCCACCACTAGCAACTGGGATGCGGCTTGGGTGTTTGCCAAGTTTCGCCTAGGAAATACCGATTACCTTTCTGCTCCAGGCGCCACCAACAGTAGTACCACTATTACGGTGAATACCACCAACGGACTGCGCGTGGGTATGCCTGTATTTGTGAACAGCGGTACAGGATCCTTTGCTTCGGGTACCATCATCACAGCTATTAATGGTGCCACCACCTTTACGGTGAGCGCGGCACCCACTACCAACCTCAGCAGCAGTGCCGTGGTGCGCGCCGAGCGCATCTGGGAACACTGTTGGCTGAATAATACCGGCCACAACAAGGGCAGTATTGGCAGCAGTGGCAGTTTGCAGGTGGGCCTGCAAGACGAAGGCTCTGCCTTCAATGCCTCCACCAACCCGGCACTGGGCACCTATTTTTACCGCAGCGCCAATGGCACCGGCACCTTTACAACCACAGGGGCACAACTGCAATGGAATTACGGCGCCCAGGGCATTAAGGATAACGATATAGTAGATATTCAGGTTTTTGCCACCGAAATGGTGTATGTGCCCACCGATGCATTCAACATCGATACCGCGCAATACCTTTATAATACTGTTTTACTGCTGGATGGCGACGGTACCAACGGGGCACGAAATAATACGTTTTTGGATGGTAGCACCAATAACGCAACCATCACCCGTTTCGGCAATACCCCCCCAGGGAACTTTCAGCCCTTTCTGCGGCAATGGGGGTAGTGCGTATTTTGATGGGACTGGGGATTACCTCAGTCTTCCCAGCTCCACCAATTATTCATTGAGCGGAAGCAGTTTTACGGTGGAGTTTTGGGTGTATATGACAGCAAGACCGGGTATCGCAACCCCTGTTCAAAGATGGTCGAGTAATGCAGGTTGGCGTTTTGATATCACCTCTAATGGAACTGTCACTTGGTATACCGGGGTTTCTACAATCCATTCAAGCTCAGCAGGTGCCGTTCCATTAAATACCTGGACCCATATTGCCGCAAGCGGAGATGGGACCCAGACAAGACTTTTCGTAAATGGAACCCTGGTCTCAGGCCCGATAAACAACACTTGGCCGGATCCAAGTGCAACCTTGCAGATCGGCGCTTTAAATTCTGGAAGCGATGTGTATCCTTTTTTCGGTTTTATCTCCAATGTCAGGGTAATTAAAGGCACACAGCTATACACCTCCAACTTCACCCCACCCACCAGCCCACTCTCTGCCGTTTCAGGCACCTCAGTTTTACTCAATTTCAATAACGCAGCCATTGACGACACCCGCCGGAAAAACAACCTCGAAACGTGGAATGCCCAGGTGAGCACCACCCAAAGCAAGTTTGGTGGCGCCAGTATGTACTTTGATGGCGCAGGAGGTTGTTTAGTAGGTGCTCCTTCTCCAAATTTTTATTTTGGAACGGGTGATATGACCATAGAAGCTTGGATTTGGTGGGATGGCACCTATTCGAGCGGTGCTCGAATCATATACGCTAACGCAGTAGATCAGTTCGGTATTTTTAATGCTAGTGGGCTTTATTGGGGTGGGATATCCAATAATGTAACTGCGAACTTTCCTCCAATAAACCAATGGGCTCATGTAGCCGGAAGTCGGCAAGGTAATACGATTCGTTTGTTTATCAATGGTATTCAGACTGCCAGCGGTACTATATCAAGCACAAGCACCCTAGGAACGACTACCGGTGTCCCTTTCATTGGAAGAAGGGGCGAAGGCTTTTATCCTTGGCTTGGATACATAGACGACCTGCGCATCACCAAAGGGGCAGCTCTCTATACATCCAACTTTACCCCGCCCGCATCTGCTCATACCATCACCAATGGAGGTACTTATCCCATCACATCTGAAAATGCCCTAACCTTGGGCGGAACTTCGGCCGCCAACCTAAAATACAATGTTCCCAATGTAAGTACCGCCAATGATTTTAACAGCAGCACCCACGGCAATGTGGCCTGCAACTGGCTGAACTGGCCCGATGCCGCCGCTTATGCAGACTGGTCCGGAATGCGTCCTATGTCCGAGCTAGAATTTGAAAAAGCATCACGTGGCACAAGTTCCCCCGCCGTAGGTGAGCCTGCTTCTGGAAGCACTTGTGCCGGTGACCCGAACCTTACAGCAGCCACGGGCATCAGCAACAGCGGTGCCGCCAACGAAACGGCTTCCAACACTTCTGCCAGTGCGGTTTACAACAACCAGGCAAGCGTACAGGGTCCACTGCGCAGTGGCGCATTGGCAACTTCAAGTAGCACACGCACCACCGCCGGCGCCGGATTTTATGGCATTATGGATTTGAGCGGCAATGCAACAGAGCAAGTGGTAAGCATTGGCAACAGCACCGGCCGAAGTTTTACGGGCTCTCATGGCAACGGTGCTTTGAACGCTAACGGCAATGCCGACATCAGTACCTGGCCTGGCTATGTGACCAATGCCAACACCGGTGCTACCGGATCAGGCAAGCGAGGTGGCAGTTGGGAAGATATTGCCGATCGCCTGCTCATTTCCGATCGATTCCAAGCGAATAGCACAGTGACCACCCGCGACCGCAAAACCGGCTTCCGCGCCGCACGTTCCCTTCCATCTACCGCAGCACAGTAATCAAATTTACAGCCTTGAAAAAACTACTTTTTGTTTTATTACTGCTGCCGGGCCTAAACCTGATGGCCCAATACCTAGGCGGCAACGGTCGGGGTGAAAACGGTCAGACCGTAACGGCGGAACTGCTGGACGGCAGCAGCGCAACCGCCACAGGCCTTGTTTTTATTAATTCACCTGCCAATACGATTATCCCCGACACCTTCTCAGCTACTGTGTGGGTAGTAGGTTCAAATAACCTGCGTTTTAATTCATCTGCCTCGGTTGCTCTCTCTATTGGCACCAATCCCGGCAGTGGAACGCTATCCGGTACCACCGCGGTAACGGCTTCATCCGGTGTTGCAGAATTCACCGGGCTAAGCATCAACAATGCAGGCGTTGGCTATATCCTCAGTGCCGCTACTGCCGGATTAAGCACCACTACCAGCAATGCTTTTGATATTGAAGGCAATTTATTTGCTGGTGGCAGTGGCGACGGCCATGCCAACCACAGCTGCCTGAATATTGCTGCAGGAGGACAAAAACTTTGGCGGGGCGGCAACAGCACCGACTGGGCCACGGCAGCCAACTGGTACCCATCCGGTGTACCCACAAGCACGGACGCCATCAGTATTGAGAATAATGCCTATACCAACAACCCTGTTCTGGATGGAAACCGAACGATAGCTTCGGTCGATTTTGGAGGTGCCGGAAAAAAGATAGAAGTGGGAACATTTGCCCTAACAGTTTCTGAAGAAATGTTCAATGCTGATGCCAACAACTTTGTAAAAACCGCATCTACCGGAGTCCTGAAAAGATCCATTGCCAATGCAGCTTCCTTCGCCTTTCCCGTTGGCAACACAGCGTATAATCCTGTCATAATCACCAACAATACCACAGCCGCAGACGTATTTTCTGTACGCGTTTTGGATGAAGTGTACTGGAAAGGCACCAACGGCGGAATTACCACAACGCCCCGGGTTAAAAGAACCTGGGTAATCGACAAAACAATACCAAACGCCTTTGATGGTAATGGTGTGGATTTATCATTTACCTGGAATACAGGGGAGGCTACCGCCGGGCTGAATACCCCCAGATTATACCATTTTGATGGCACCCAGTGGCAAAAGCAAGTCGCAGGAAATACTGTCAATTCCACCAACAATTTGTTGTACAACGGATACAAGGGTACTTTTTCACCCTTTTCCATTGGTGATGATGTTGTACTTTTACCTGTCGCCTGGCTGGATTTTCGCTGCGAAGCCACACAGGAAGGCCCTACACACCTGCGGTGGCGCACTGCTACGGAAAATAACACCCGCGCATTTATTGTGGAACGCAGCACCGAGGGGCAGGCATACCAAAGCATTGGAGAAGTACCCGCCGCGGGCTACAGCCAAACGGTGCGCAGCTATGCATTCGCAGATCTGCAACCCATGGCATCAGGCGCCTATTACCGCGTGCGCATGGAAGATATGAATGGCAACAGCAGCTACAGCGATGTGTGCAACAGCAAAGCCGGCGCGGTGAACAATCCGGCTCCCTTAAAAGTATTCCCCAACCCCACCGATGGTGGATTGTATATGATAGCCCTGGAACCTGAGCGCAATTTTGTGTGGGAGGTTTTTTCCGCCACCGGACAGCGCGTGGCTATGGGCAACAGCAAAGAAGGACAGGCCAATGCCCGCCTGCATTACCTCAGTGAGGGTGTGTATCAATTGCGTGTTTTGGGTTCAGGCTTATCGGAAAATCACAGAATCGTAGTAAAACATTAACCACGCGGGGTGTCATTGCATCCATGCAGTGGCAAGTCGCAAACTGTCACCCTGAAACCACCCGATCCCGGAGGGATCGCATATCCCTAACCCGGGGCATTTGCACCGGGTGCGCGACTAAAGCCGCTCAATCCCAATAAAAAATTAAACGAATAAACCCTTACAAACCACGCTTCTCTTCTTCACTCAGTAAATCGCACTCCTTCAAAAAAACCTTCATCACATCCCAGATAGGGTGCTTTTTATCAAGATGAGACATAATCCAGGCTTTATCTTCCTTTGTGTGGTAGGTTATGCCTAAAATAGATGGGGCGCGGCTTTCAAAACTGAA
>CANHQZ010000066.1 GCA_947463125.1 Flavobacteriales bacterium
AGGTGCGGACCAAAGCCGGCAAAAGTTCGGTAATTGGGCAAAACCTCGGTGCTGCAAAGGTTGGCGGGCACCTGATTGGTTTCTTCGCCGTGTATGGTGTAGGACGTGGCGGCCTTTACTTCGGGAATATCGCACATCACATCCGATTTCATCATGATGAGTTCATCCACGCCATTGAGCATGCAGGTATATTTTAGGGCTACCATGTCCAGCCAGCCGGTGCGGCGGGGTCTTCCGGTGGTAGCGCCAAATTCGTGTCCTTTTTTGCGCAGCAGTTCGCCCATATCGTCGTTCAGTTCCGTGGGGAAGGGACCGCCACCCACGCGGGTGCAGTAGGCCTTGAAAATGCCATACACCTTGCGGATATGCTTGGGAGCCACGCCCAACCCGCTGCAAACGCCACCTGCCAGGGTGGTGCTGGAGGTAACAAAAGGATATGAGCCAAATTCAACGTCCAGCATGGAGCCTTGTGCGCCCTCGGCGAGAATCTTCTTGCCCTGCTGTATGGCTTCGTTGATGAGGTATTCGGAGTTTACCAGCTGCAGCTTTTTCAATGCTTCAAGTGCGGTAAAGAAGGCCGTTTCCTCTTCCTGTAGGTTGAATTGTGTGTAACCCAGCGATGCGATTTGGGTAAGGTGCATTTCCACAGTTTGCCTGTAGCGCTCCATGAAATCGGCTTCCAGTGCATCCCCAATCCGCAGGCCGCTGCGGCCTGTTTTGTCGCGATAGGTAGGACCTATGCCGCGCAGGGTGCTGCCGATTTTGGCATCGCCTTTGGATGCCTCAGAAGCAGCGTCCAGAATGCGGTGCGTGGGCAGAATGAGGTGCGCTTTTTTGGAAACCAGCAAGCGATCGGCATAATCTGGGCACTCGTCCTTGATGCGGTCTATTTCGGCCAGCAGGCGAATGGGATCCACCACCACACCGTTGCCAATGATATTGAGGATTCCCTTGCGGAAAATTCCGGAAGGAATGGTGTTGAGTACAAATTTCTTGCCTTCAAACTCCAGGCTGTGCCCTGCGTTGGGTCCGCCTTGAAAACGGGCAACAATATCGTATTGCGGGGTTAAAAAATCGGCGATTTTGCCTTTGCCTTCGTCGCCCCATTGAAGGCCTAAAATTACATCAACCATTCGGGTTTAAATTATCGTTGTTGGAGAGGTTTTTACCGCAGTGCAGACAGTCGCCGTTTTCGATTTGTGGCTGTGCATACAGATGCAGGGAGTGGTGGGTAACATCAAACTTGAGCAGGTTGCCCATCGTGGTGTTTATTTGCTGAACGCGGGGATCGCAGAACTCAACCACTTTTTTGCAGGTAATGCAGATAAGGTGATCATGTTGCTTGAAGCCGTATGCCTGCTCGAAATGAGAGGTGTTTTCGCCAAACTGGTGTTTTTTTACCAGGCCGGAGTCTACCAGCAAATCCAGCGTATTGTAAACGGTGGCCCTGCTCACGTGGTAGTTGCGGTCTTTCATTTTTAAATAAAGGGCATCCACATCAAAATGTTGTTTGTGGGTGTAGATTTCATCCAGAATGGCGTAGCGTTCCGGTGTTTTGCGCTGTTTTTTCTTTTCCAGGTATGCCGTGAAAATTTCGCGCACTTCTTCCTTTATTTTCAAGGTTTTGCTATCGAGTTTACCGGGCATGTCTTTTCAGCGAAACCGCAAATTTATTGAACACAGCGAATTTAACCACACTTATTTTGCTTGCCTGCGAATAATGTCGGAAATGCGGGTAGCGCTACTGAATTTCCGGCGGATTTCCACCAGGGCGGCATCGGCATCATCCGATAAAGTAAACTGGCCCACATAGACCTTGAAATTGGGTTCGTCATAGATAACCGTAACCCCGTATTTGCCGCCAAAAGGCTCCATGGCTTGCTCCCTGAGGGCTTCGGCTTCGGCTCTCGATGAGAAAAACCCAATGAGGATGCGGTAGCCGCGCACCTTGTCGGAATTGGCTTTTCTGCGGGCAGTTCGGGTCTCTTCCATCTCTTTCACCGAAGGTTCCACCTCTACCACCACATGACCTTGGGCTTTGGCTTCCTGTGTGAAGACAATGAACAGCAATACAACTGACAGAAACCAGTTTCTGCGCATGGTAGAAAAAGGAGCAAAAAGCGTGCTAAACTGCAATAGCCTCATGAATGATACAAACCTACAATGATTGTGTCGCAATTGAAAGAAAAGTTATCCCTTACCCGCAGGGATGATGTAACTTTGCATCATGCCTGAAAAAGCAGCTCTTGTGATACTGGACGGCTGGGGCATTGGCAAGCACGACCGCAGCGACGCGGTATGGAATGCCAAAACGCCTTTCACCGATATGCTGTGGGATACCTTTCCCCATGCCCAACTCAGAACCGACGGAGAATACGTGGGTTTGCCCGAAGGGCAGATGGGAAACAGTGAAGTTGGGCACATGAACATTGGCGCTGGTCGTGTGGTGTGGCAAATGCTGGTGCGCATCAACAAGGCTTTTGCCGACGGCAGCATTTCAGACAATGAAATGCTGAAAAAAGTATTTGCCTGTAAAGGCGATCTCCATCTGATAGGTCTGGTAAGCGACGGTGGTGTGCATTCGCACATCGATCATGCCATAGCATTGGGCAAACTGGCTTCCGCCGCAGGCGCAAAAAACGTATTTATCCATGCATTTCTGGATGGCAGGGATACCGATCCTAAAAGCGGTCAAAACTTCATTAAAAAGCTTCAGAGTGAACTGGAAGGCACAGGAGTTAAACTCAGTACCATTGTAGGACGATATTTCGCCATGGACCGCGACAAGCGCTGGGAACGGGTAAAAAAAGCCTATGACCTTATGGTAAATGGGGTGGGTGAATATGTTGATTCAGCAGACAGTGGCATCGCTGCGAAATATGAAGCCGGCATTACCGACGAGTTTATGGATCCTATGCGCTGTTTGTCCGGAAATGAAGGATTGATCAAAGAAGGCGATACGGTTTTGTGTTTCAATTTCCGCACCGACCGGGGCCGGCAGATTACCCGTGCGCTCACGCAGGAAGATTTTCCGGAGCATGGCATGAACGCCCTTAAACTGGATTACTACACGCTTACCGAATACGACGAGACTTTTAAAATTTCAGGGGTGATTTTCGAAAACCAGAACCTGAATGATACGCTGGGCGAAGTGCTCAGCAGCGCGGGAAAGACGCAGTTGCGTGCCGCCGAAACCGAGAAATATCCGCATGTGACGTTTTTCTTTTCGGGTGGACGGGAAGAACCTTTTGCAGGCGAGGAGCGCATTATGGCAGCATCGCCTAAGGTAGCTACCTACGATTTACAGCCCGAAATGAGTGCGCCCGAGCTCACTCAAAAGGCCATTGCGTTTTTGGATCAAAACCAGCCGGACTTCATTTGCCTCAATTTTGCAAATCCCGATATGGTAGGGCACACCGGCGTTTTTGAAGCCATTGTGAAGGCCTGTAAAACTGTGGATGATTGTCTGAGACAGCTGGTGGAAGCGGGTTTGAAACACAATTACCACTTTCTCATTATCGCCGACCACGGCAATGCCGATATGGCCGTGAATGAAGACGGAACCCCCAACACCGCACACAGCACCAATCCTGTTCCCTGTTGGCTGGTGAGCCGCTCGCTGAATCCAAACCTTCAGAATGGTATTCTGGCAGACGTTGCGCCCACCATCCTAAAAATGATGCAACTACCGCAACCCGCGGCCATGACAGGGAGGGCGTTGTTTTGAAATACCTGATTTTATTCATCGTTTGCCTGATGGCAGCCTGCAATAAAACTCCCGATAAGGTGGTTTTGCAGGATGGTTTGCCCGATTTGAAAACCTTTTTTGAGGGGCAGATCAGAAAACTTACAATTGAACAGCCCGGGCTGGAGAAAACCATCGCGATGGGTGAGGAGGTAGCCTCTTTCAGTGCCGATTCGCTGGACTGGGCGACAGAATTGCAGCCTTTTACTGCACTGGATATGCATTCTGCCGCATACCAAAACGCTTTTGATGTGAATACGGACAGCAATGAACGGCTCAGCATTACCCGTTTCAGTGCCAAAGACACCACCCTGGAAATTCAGGAAATTAGCATCACGCGCCGCAACAACAACCTGGAAATGATGGAAATTAAAACCCGCAAACGCAGTGTGTGGGTAGACCGCGATCAGGTGCTGAGTTATTTGCCCGGAAAGGGCTACAATGTTAGTATAACGGAAGATTACATTTGGTCATCGCCCCGTACCACCGATATTTTGGCCACTTTTAAAAGACAGCAGTACAAACCATGATAACCGTCAATCACTTTATCAACGGCAGTTATACAGCGCCTTCCGGCGGAACATACCTGGACGGCTACAACCCGGCCACCGGAGATGTTTTTTCCAAAATTGCCCATGGCGATGCAGCCGATGTGCAAAAGGCTGTAGACGCCGCCCGCACTGCCCTTCCTGCGTGGAAAGCGATGCCGGCCGAGGACCGTTTTAGGATACTGAATGCCATTGCTGAAGGCATAGAAGCCAATCTGGATGAACTGGCAGCGGCAGAAAGCCGCGATCAGGGAAAACCATTCTGGTTGTCCAAAACCGAGATGCAGCGCGCTTCGCAGAACTTCCGCTTCTTTGCAACCGCGGCGGTGCAGTTCGCCTCCGAAAGCCACCAGACCGATACACGCGCCATTAACTACACACTCAGGCAGCCTGTAGGTATCGTAGGTTGCATCAGCCCCTGGAACTTGCCATTATACCTTTTTACCTGGAAAATTGCACCCGCACTGGCTGCCGGAAACTGTGTGGTGGCCAAACCCAGCGAGTTTACGCCGCTTACCGCCTATATGCTTTGCGAAATTGCTAACAAGGCGGGTTTGCCGCCCGGTGTGCTCAATGTGGTGCACGGACTGGGAACAACCTGTGGACAGGCCATTGTGGAACATCCGGAAATCAAAGCGGTTTCATTTACGGGTGGAACAGCTACAGGTAAACACATTGCATCTGTGGCTGCGCCCATGTTTAAAAAACTGAGCCTGGAACTCGGAGGGAAAAATCCCAACATCATTTTTGATGATGCCGATTTGAACGAAGCAGTGAAAACCAGTGTGCGTTCATCCTTCCTAAACCAAGGTGAAATATGCCTTTGCGGCTCCAGGGTGTTCGTACATACCCGTGTGTATGATGCCTTCAAAACCTCACTGCTGCAGGAAGTGGCAAAAATGCAGGTTGGAGACCCGTTTGATGAGAAAACACGGGTAGGAGCCATTGTTTCAAAGCCGCATTTTGACAAAGTTTTGTCCTATATAGACCTTGCAAAACAGGAGGGAGGCCATGTTTTGTGTGGTGGTCATGCCGTAAAACCCAACGGTTTTGAAAACGGCTGGTACATTGCCCCTACCATTATTGAAGGGCTGGATCCAAATTGCCGTACCAATACGGAAGAGATTTTTGGGCCGGTAATCACCTTGATTCCATTTGAAACGGAGGAAGAAGTGCTTGCAATGGCAAATTGTACTGCATACGGACTGGCCGCAACCTTGTGGACCACTGACCTGAAACGTGCCCACCGCATGGCCGAGGCCCTGCAATCCGGGATTGTATGGGTGAACTGCTGGCTGCTGCGCGATTTGCGCACGCCTTTTGGCGGTGTGAAGCAAAGCGGTGTGGGCAGGGAAGGCGGCTGGGAAGCCATGCGTTTCTTTACCGAACCCAAAAATGTGTGTATAGCTTATTAATATTATGTTTGAAAACAAAGAAAGAACCGAATTAGGCGACCTGGGTGAGTTTGGACTCATCAACCACCTGGCCTCGTTTTTTGAAAATAAGAACGCCTCCACCGTGATGGGTATTGGCGATGATGCCGCAGTCATTGATAACGGTGGCTCCGATTATGGCCTGCTTACCGTGGATGCGATGTTCGAAGGCATTCATTTTGATTTGTCTTTTCATCCGCTGAAACACCTGGGATACAAAGCGGTGGCCACTGCGGTGAGCGATATATGCGCTATGAACGGTACGCCTACACAGATTCTGGTATCGCTGGGCTTGAGCAATCGTTTTTCACTGGAGGCAGTGGAAGAATTGTATGCGGGCATCAGGCTGGCATGCGATAAATACAGCGTAGACCTGGCCGGTGGGGATACAACTTCTTCGCCTCGCGGACTTTCATTAACCGTTACCGTTTACGGTCATGTAGCCAAAGACAAAATATGCAAACGTTCCGGTGCCCAAGAGCACGATTTGCTGGTGGTTTCCGGCGATTTGGGCTCAGCCTATATGGGGCTGCAGATTCTGGAACGTGAGAAAAAGGTGTTTATGGAACAACCCAATATGCAACCGGATTTATCCGGCCATGAATATATTGTGGGCAGGCAGTTGCGCCCCGATGCGCGAATGGATGTGGTGCAAACCCTTGCAGAACTCGGTATTGTTCCTTCCAGTATGATTGACATTAGTGATGGGCTCGCCAGTGAAATCCACCACCTGGGAATGCACTCAGGCTGTGGTTTTGATGTGTATGACGAAAAACTGCCCATCGATCCGCAGGCTGTAACACAGGCCCTGAACTTC
The DNA here is from genome assembly GCA_947463125.1 of Flavobacteriales bacterium. Classification (GTDB taxonomy): domain Bacteria; phylum Bacteroidota; class Bacteroidia; order NS11-12g; family UBA955; genus RGEC01. The sequence continues at coordinate 6,544 of CANHQZ010000066.1, forward strand.
GACCTGAATCCTTCGGTAGTGGCGTTGAATGGTGGTGAAGACTATGAACTGCTGTTTACAGTAGCCCAGGAGCATTACGACAAAATTAAAAGCCACCCCGATTTTACCATTATCGGGCATGCCACCGCAAATAAGGGAGCATACAGGCTCATTGGCAAATCCGGTGCAAGCTTTGACATCAAGGCTCAGGGCTGGCAGCACTTTAAAGGCTGATTTTTCCCCGGAACAGGGTATAAAACCTTAGCGCATTAGGGGCTTTTCGCGTAATTTCGCGGCATGTACCGTTCGCACACTTGTGGAGAATTAAGAATAGCCGATGCAGGTAAGGAAGTAACCCTTGCCGGCTGGGCCGCACGCATCCGAACCATGGGAGGCATGGCGTTTATTGACATTCGCGACCGGTACGGTATCACCCAGCTGGCCTTCAACGAGGGCTACGATGCCAAAGTCCTGCAGCAGGCCGCAGAAATAGGCCGTGAATTTGTGATCCAGGCAAAAGGAAAAGTTGCCGAAAGGGAAAGCAAAAACCCGCAGATGCCCACAGGTGATGTGGAGGTAATTGTTACTGAACTTAAGGTGCTGAATCCGGCAAAAACCCCGCCTTTCCTGATTGAAAATGAAACCGACGGCGGCGATGACCTTCGCATGCAATACCGCTACCTCGATTTGCGCCGCGATGCGGTTCGTGCCAATATGGTGCTGCGCCACAATATGGCCCAGGAGGTGCGCCGCTACCTCAGCGACTCGGGCTTTTTAGAGGTGGAAACCCCTGTGCTGATTAAAAGCACACCCGAAGGCGCGCGCGATTTTGTGGTGCCCAGCCGCCTCAATGCAGGACAGTTCTATGCACTGCCGCAAAGTCCGCAAACCTTCAAGCAATTGCTGATGGTGAGCGGTTTTGACCGTTATTTCCAAATAGTAAAATGCTTCCGCGATGAGGATTTACGCGCCGACCGTCAGCCGGAATTCACCCAGATAGACTGTGAAATGAGCTTTGTGGAACGCGAAGATATTCTGCAGGTTTTTGAAGGCCTTACCCGACACTTGTTCAGCAAGGTAAAAGGGGTAGACCTAACCTCAGTTCCACGGATGACCTATGCCGATGCCATGCAGTATTACGGCTGCGATAAGCCCGACCTTCGCTTTGACATGCGCTTTGTGGATTTGGGCAATGTTGCAAAAGGCAAAGGTTTTGGCGTATTTGACAATAGCGAAGCGGTGCTGGCCATCTGTGCTCCCGGTGCTGCAGCGTATACCCGCAAGCAAATAGATGAACTGACAGATTTTGTGAAACGACCGCAGATTGGTGCAACCGGACTGATATACTGCCGCGTGGAACAGGACGGAACCCTCAAATCTTCGGTAGATAAATTCTTTGACCAGCCTGCGCTGTTAGCATGGGCCGAGGCCTGCAATGCCAAACCCGGCGATTTAATACTGGTGCTGGCAGGTGCCTTAAACAAGGTACGTAAACAGCTCAATGAACTGCGCCTGGAAATGGGAACCCGTTTGGGTTTGCGCGATCCGTTCAACTACAAACCCCTCTGGGTAGTTGATTTTCCGCTGCTGGAACAGGATGAAGAGAGCGGCCGCTGGCATGCCATGCACCATCCTTTCACCAGTCCGCTGCCCGAAGACGTACACCTCATGCAAACCGATCCCGGTGCCGTGCGTGCCAATGCGTATGATTTGGTTATCAACGGCGTGGAAGTGGGTGGCGGCAGTATTCGTATTCACGACCGCAGTTTGCAGGAGCGTATGTTTGCTCTGCTCGGATTCACGCCCGAACAGGCGCGTGCCCAGTTTGGTTTCCTCATGGATGCCTTCGAATACGGAGCTCCACCGCACGGTGGTATTGCCTTTGGCTTCGACCGTTTGTGCAGTTTGTTTGGCGGCAGCGAAACCATCCGAGATTACATTGCATTCCCTAAAAACAACGCCGGCCGCGATGTGATGATTGATGCACCTTCTGCCCTGGATCAGGAGCAGCTGGATGAACTTTCCGTATCAGTGAAAAAGAGCTGATATTCTCACATAGAAAATCCAGAATCCCGCTATTACACTGCAGATCGAGGCAAGCAACACGGCTCCGGCAGCTATGTCTTTGGCTCTGCCAATGGCAGGGTCTTTTTCTGGATGGATTTTATCCAGCAGAACTTCGATGGCAGAATTTAACAGCTCAAGTCCCATTACCAGTCCGATGCAGGTAAAGATGATGGCCCATTCCATGCGGGTGATTTTCAATCCAATTCC
>CANHQZ010000067.1 GCA_947463125.1 Flavobacteriales bacterium
CGCTCGCCGGACCTTAAGGGGAGGGCTTAACAAAGCCAAAAAATCCTCGCTACGCTCGTTTTTTTATGCGCCTTCAGTCTGCCTGTGCAAGCACGGCATCCTCTCGGCGCATAAAAAAACCCACCTTGTCAGGTGGGTTTTTTGGCTTTGTAGCGGGAACAGGACTCGAACCTGTGACCTTCGGGTTATGAGCCCGACGAGCTACCACTGCTCCATCCCGCGATGTGTCTTTTTCAGTTGAGAGTTCTTGACGTGCAACAGAACTATAGACTGTTAACTGTAAACTATCAACTAAATCGTAGCCCGTAGGGGAATCGAACCCCTCTTTCATCCGTGAAAGGGACGTGTCCTAACCGATAGACGAACGGGCCAAATGTGATAAGAACGCTTCCCCCGAAAGGGGCTGCAAAAGTAATGCAAAAAATCGAAACAGGCAACCCTTTTATACAGGTTCATCAAATTTTTTGAGTTCGGCATCGCCCCAAAGGTCTTCAATGCCGTAAAAACGACGCTTCTCCTCCAGAAAAACATGCACCACCACATTCACATAATCCAGCAGAATCCACTCGGCGCGCTCACCGCCTTCCCTGTGCAATGGTTTTTCGCCTGTGGCCATGCGAATTTCTTCCTCCACACCATCGGCGATAGCCTCTACCTGCCGGTCGCTGTTGCCATGGCAAACCACCATCATATCGGCAAAAGCGCCCTTCAGTTTGCGTAAATCCAGCAGCACGATTTCGTGTGCCTTTTTCTCCTGCGCACCCTTAATTGCCACCATGGCAAGGGCATCCGTTTCATTTCCTGTTTTTTTTGCCATTCTTTGGCTTTTCTTTGTGCAAAGAACGCAAATAACCTGGAAGATTTCGCTTTCATAGATCAAGTTGGTAAAATTCTCCTGTTTTACAGCCCTTCCTGCGGAAGCACTCAGGATCTTGTAACCCGCTGTGCCCGGCAGGCCGGTAAAAAACACCCTGTTGCCCTGCTAACCTTTCACCAAACCCGGGGCCGCGGACAACAAAACCACACATGGGAAGCCGAACCCGGTAAAAACCTGGCCATGTCCGTTTGGCTGCCGCTGAAAAATCCCCGGCCGGATACCTTTCCGCTGCTGAATATGGCACTGACATCCGCCTGCACCAAAGGCATCGGCACCATGTGCGCTGAGGTAATGATAAAATGGCCCAACGACCTGCGGCACCGCGGTGCCAAACTGGCCGGCATTCTGATGGAAACACAAAGTGATGCCGATCTGGGTAAATACCTGTGCATGGGTATCGGTGTGAACGTAAACCAAAGCGATTTTGTACACCTGCCGCAACCGGCCACTTCCCTCAAAAACACCACAGGAAAGGAATACAACCTGATGGATCTGGCACGTGCACTGCTCACCCAAATACAGACAGCCTTTGCTGCGTGGGAAAAACAACCCGATGACAACCGCTTTCTGGCCGAATTTAATGAACTGCTTGAAGGCAAAAACCAATACTGGGAAGCAGAATGCGGGGCAGACGAGCAAATACAGGGATTACTGCACGGCGTAGATGCACAAGGCAGAATACTGTTTGAGACGGCAGGAAAAACAACTGCGTTGCATCATGGAATGGTGCGCCTGAAAACTTGTTTAACTCAGAAATAAACCTATATTTGTTTTTGTCGTCTTATATTCAATTAACCATGTTGCCATGGATAGAAAAGAATTTTTAACATTTAAAAAGCAGGCCGCACCCACTGAAGTAAAAAAAGTGGAACGCCGCACCACCACAGGTTTAGCCACCTACTCGGGAACATTTGGCAAAAAAGAAGCCATGCACCTGCTCCGCCGCACCCTGTTTGGGGTAAAAGTGCAGGATATGAAAGACTTTTCTGCAAAATCCATGGCTTCGGCTGTCGATACCCTGCTGAATACGTCCACTGCCGTGCCCAATGAGCCGCTGAATTATTACGGCAAAACCACCGCTGATCCCAATGTAGCCTATGGTGCTACCTGGGTAAATTCACCCATTGATTTTAATTTCAACTTTCAGCGTACCATGTCGCTAAAAGCCTGGTGGTGGGAAATGGCAGCCAAACAGCCCTCGACCATCATGGAAAAAATGGTGATGTTCTGGCACAACCTGATTCCCATTTCAGCCGCAGACCAGATAGATCCCAGAATGTCTTATCTCTATCTGAAAACCCTACGACAGCATGCCATGGGTAATTTCAAAACACTGGTAAGGTCGATTACCATGGACCCCGCTATGCTCGTTTATTTGAATGGTAGGTACAACACCAAACGAGCCCCCGATGAGAACTATGCCCGTGAACTGTTTGAACTGTTTACACTGGGAAAAGGCCCCGATAGCAAATACACCGAAGACGATGTGAAGGCAGCCGCCAGAGTCCTTACAGGCTGGAACATTAATCCATTTGTAACACCACCGGTTTCTACCTTTACGCTCTCCAACCACGACACCACCAATAAGCAGTTCTCAGCGTTTTTTAACAATACGGTCATCACAGGCAGAACCACGGCTACGGCCGGAACCGACGAGCTGGATGATTTGCTCAACATGATTTTTGTCCAGACAGAGGTGGCCAAATTTATCTGTCGCAAACTGTACAAATATTTTGTCTACTACGACATTACCCCCGAGGTGGAAACCAATGTCATCGCGCCTTTGGCAGACCATTTCCGCAACAACAATTACAACATTAAACCCTTGCTGGAAAAACTGCTGAAGAGCGAACATTTCTTCGATCCGCTAAATATGGGGTGTGTGATTAAGGACCCAACCTCCCACATAGCCGGCTTCTGCCGCCAATGGCAAACCGATTATCCTACCGATGCCGAGCAGTTATACAACATCACCGGCTATGGCCGTGCGTTTGGTCAGGCTATTTTACAGGATATTCTGGACCCGCCCAGCGTGTCGGGATGGCCAGCATGGCATCAGTCGCCGCAATTTCTGCGCAGCTGGATCAGCAGCGATTCCCTGCCCAAGCGAAACCAGTTTACCGATTTGATGCTTTTCACAGGCTACAAACGCGGTGGTTACACCTTTATTGCCGATGTGTTTAAGATTACCAAACAATTTTCTAACCCCTCCGATGCCGATACGTTGATATCCGATGCCGTTGCGTTTTTGCTTCCGCTCGATCTCAGTGCGGCACAAATTGCCACCCTGCGCAACAACCTGCTTCCCGGCGGTATACCCGCCTACAACTGGTCGGATGAGTGGACCCAGGCCAACGATCCGGGACATGCCAATTATGCCACTGCCCTGGCTTCGGCAAAACTCAAACTGCAACTGCTTTACAAATCCATCATGAACCTGTCTGAATATCAGCTGTCATAACATCAACCCCATGAAACGCAGATTATTTCTCAAAGCCGCCGCCGCCGGATCCATGCTTCCGGTTTCCCTGAATGGAATGTCGGTGCGCGCCTACGCAAACTCTCCGCTCATGCACCTGCTGGGCCGCAGAACAGGCAACAATGACAATGTGCTGGTGCTGATACAGCTGAACGGGGGTAATGATGGCTTGAACACGGTAATACCGCTGGATCAGTACACCAACCTGACCAAAGCCCGCAGCAATGTAATCATCCAGGATACCAAGGTGCTGAAACTGAATGGAGTCAACGGAACGGGGCTTCACCCCTCCATGACCGGCCTGCAAAGCCTGTACAACAACGGACTGGTTAACATTGTGCAGGATGTGGGTTATCCGAATCCGAATTTTTCTCATTTCCGCTCCACCGATATCTGGATGAGTGGCAGCGATACTACGGAAAACTGGACTACCGGATGGATGGGACGCTATCTGGATGCGCAGTTTCCGGGTTTCCCCGACGGTTTTCCAAACACGGGCGCGCCCGATCCGCCCGCCATACAGATTGGAGGCATGGTTTCTTTGGCTACCATGGGTGCTTCGGTGAATATGGCCATGGCCATTACCGATCCCAGCAATTTCTACAGCCTGGTAAACGGCTCTTCGGACCCGGTTCCCAATACGCCGGCAGGCCGCGAACTGGAGTTTTTGCGCATCATGGCCAACCAGACCAATCAGTATGCCACTTCCATCAAAAATGCCGCCGGGAAAGCCACCACGCTGAGCACCAAATACCCTACTGGCAATAACCTGGCTGACCAGCTTAAAATTGTGGCCAGGCTGATTAAAGGCGGTCTCAAAACGCAGGTTTACATGGTCAGCATAGGCGGTTTTGATACCCACAGCCAGCAGGTAGATAACAGCGACCACAGCCTGGGAGCACACGCTACCCTGTTGCAGCGCGTGAGCGATGCCATCCTTGCATTCCAGGACGATCTTACCCTGATGGGCGTGCAGGACAGGGTTGCCGGTCTAACCTTCTCCGAATTTGGCCGTCGCATCATGAGCAACGGCAGTGTAGGAACGGACCACGGCGCCGCCGCCCCCATGATTGCCTTTGGTACAGGGGTGCAAAAAGGCATTATCGGTCGCAATCCTGTGATTCCCGACACTGTTACCGTAAACGACAACGTGCCCATGCAGTACGATTTCAGGCAGGTGTATGCCAGCGCCCTTCAAGACTGGTTTGGCCTCAGCAAAACCGAGGTTAAGGCAGCCATGGGCGGCAAGGATTTCAATACACTGCCGGTTTTCAAAGCCAATCCTGCCGGCATAGAAGATTTCGCCGATCTGGTAAGCCGCCTGCATTTGCATGATGTATATCCCAACCCCGCAAGCGGCGAGGCAACCTTTAAATTCTTCACCGACGGCGGCAACGTGGAATTGTGCCTGTTTGATCCGCTGGGCAACCGCATTCGAACCATGGCATCCGGGAAACACGGCATGGGAGAGCATGAAGTGCGCGTGGATTTGCGCGGCTTACGTCCGGGCAACTATTTCTACCAGCTGTCGCAAGGCAACAGGAAGTATACCAAAGTGGTTGTGGTTGCTAACTAACTTTAGTAGTTGACAGTGTAGAGTGTACAGTGTAGAGTTTGTTCATGCCTGAATAAGGTTGACGGTTGCTTAGGTTCCCGCCAGGTTCCGCTAAGTTTTTTTGGCAACATAGCCCAAGCCTTGAAACATCAAATTTTCGGTGCCTGCACCAAAGCCTTCAATACAAAACACCCTAAAGAATGCAGATGCACTTATACCTTCTTTTAGGATTGAACAGACCGTTTAGCAAATAAACAATTAAACCATTAAACCATTAAACGAATAAACAATTAAACCAATAAACTAATAAACGAACAAACAATTAAACCACCCCTCCTTGCATATTTCAAAAAATCAACCTACCTTTGCACTCCCAAAATTGTCCGATGGTGTAACTGGCAACACGTCTGGTTTTGGTTCAGAAGAGTCTAGGTTCGAGCCCTAGTCGGACAACAAAACGCTGATTTGATGATATCTGTGCTTTACTTTTGTACGGCACAGAGACAGTAAAATACAGAGCCTATGTCATCACTACTTAACCCAGTAAAAATCTTTGCGGGCAGCGCATCTGCCTCTCTCACCAAAAGTATTTGCGATTACTACGGCCTGGAATCAGGTGATCTGACCGTGAATCGCTTCAGCGACGGAGAATTTCAGCCTGTTTTCAACGAAAGTGTGCGCGGCTGCGATGTATTTATCATACAAAGTACCTTTCCGCCCACTGATAACCTGATGGAATTACTGATGACGATTGATGCGGCCAAAAGAGCCAGCGCCAATTACATCACAGCAGTCATTCCCTACTACGGATTTGCCCGTCAAGACCGCAAAGACAAGCCCCGCGTTTCCATTGCCTCCAAGATGATTGCAGATCTGCTGAGCACCGCCGGTGCAAACCGTGTGATGACTATGGAACTGCACGCACCCCAGATTCAGGGCTTCTTCAATGTGCCCGTGGATCATTTGGAAGGATCTATCATTTTTGTTCCCTATATCCGCAGCCTTCCCCAGGACAACCTGGTGATCGCCGCACCCGATGTGGGCGCCAGCAACCGTATCCGCGAAGTAGCCAAAGCACTGAACCTGCCCATGGTTATATGCGATAAGGAACGCAAAAGAGCCAACGAGATTGCCAACATGACCGTAATTGGCGATGTGCAGGATAAAGACGTAGTGCTGATTGACGACATCATCGATACCGGTGGAACCCTCTGCAAATCATCGGCCATGCTGATGGAAAGAGGTGCCCGCAGCGTACGCGCCCTTTGCTGCCACCCCGTGCTGAGCGGCAAAGCCTACGAAAACATCGCCAACAGTGTTCTTACAGAACTGGTGGTAACCGATACCATTCCCCTGAAACAGCATCTCGACAAAATAAAGGTGCTGTCTGTAGCTCCCCTCTTTGCCCGTGCCATCCGCAACGTGCATGAAAACGGAAGCATCAGCTCTCTGTTCAAACAGATCCACAACAGCCAAACCAACCTTGACCTTAAAAGCAACTAATAAAAATAAGCGTAACTACTGAATATGAAAACCATTTTGTTCAAAGCAGAAAAAAGAGAAGGCAGCGGCACCTCAAACGCCAAAAGCCTTAGAAACGCAGGTAAAGTACCCTGTGTTATGTACGGTGCAGGAGAAAATCTGCATTTCACCATTTATGAATCCGACTTCAAAAACCTGGTTTACACCCCCAACGTGTATAAGGTGAAGATTGATCTGGAAGGCACCTCTTACGATGCCATTTTGCAGGATATGCAATTCCACGCAGTATCTGAAGCCATCATCCATGCCGACTTTATGGCTGTTGATGCCTCACGTGCCGTGGTAATGGAAATCCCAGTACGTGTGGTGGGCAACTCGCCCGGTGTGCGTGCCGGTGGTAAACTGGTTAAGAAAATCAACCGCCTGCGTGTGCGTGGCCTGGTGAAAAACCTGCCTGATTATATCGACGTAAACATTGATACCCTGGAAATTGGTCAGAGCGTGAAGGTGAAAAACGTGGTACCCGGAGAATTCGAAATTCTGGATGCCAAAGAAAACGCCATCGTGAGCTGTAAGACCACAAGGGCGCTGATGCAGGCTGCTGCAGAAGCCGGAAAATAATCTTTTATTTATCCATAAAAAAACCCGGTCAAAAGCCGGGTTTTTTTATTAAATTTGAAAGAAATATCCGGCATATTTTGCTGCTGTAATTACTCTTAATAATTATTCAAGCATGAAAAACATAGATGAAAAAAGCCTTGAAAAAGCTTTTAGATTGTTTGAAAGTGCCGATATTGAAAATATAGAACCCGGCACGCTTAAAGGCCTACAGGAAATAAACCACTATCTGTTTGACGGATTGTACGATTTTGCCGGTAAAATAAGAACCCATAATATCTCAAAAGGCGGATTTAGATTTGCTACGGCGCTATACCTGAAAGAAGCACTATCAAAGGTTGAGCTCATGCCGGAAAACACCTTCGAGGAAATTATTGCGAAGTATGTGGAGATGAACATTGCCCATCCCTTCATGGAAGGGAATGGCAGAAGTATGCGGATATGGCTGGATATGATTCTGAAAAAACAATTAAAAAAGGTTGTGAACTGGCAATTCGTTGATAAAACACAATACCTGCAGGCCATGGAGCGCAGTCCTATCAACGATCTTGAGCTGCGAACCCTGCTTTTTGCCCACCTGACCGATGATACAAACAACCGCGAAATCATCTTCAAGGGAATAGAACAATCCTATTACTACGAAGGTTACAAAAGGGAGAATAACGAATAGTTAAAACCTGTTATAATGAATAAAACCCGGCTTTTGACCGGGTTTTATTATGAAAACATACAGACTAAAACAACCAGCCCACGCGAATACTGCCCACCTCACCAAACGTTGAAAGGGTAGCAAAACTTCCGCCCGGAGTTACGGTTTTTACCGTTGATCCATTGCTGCCGGAAGTGGTGGTAATATCATCCTGCCTTTGCACAATAATGGAAATGGGACGGTAAATGGCGCCCACATACATTCCGCTCATCACCCAAAAATCAAAGCCCACCGTGGCCCTGATGCCCACCTGCGCCGATTGGGCCTCTCGCTCATAACTGTAATTTTTAACATAGCCTGATGTGCCCGCATCCTCCCCTTTCTGGTTGGTGCCATCGGCGCCAATCAGCAGGTCGGCACCGATAAACGGACTCAGGCGGGAGGTTCCGGTATAGTGTTTTTGCAATCCCAGGCTGAGTTCCGTGTAGCGGCTGCGATAGGTGAACTTGCCCTCATCGCCTGTGCCATCTGCGTTTTCCGCATAGTTGTTTACATCCATAGAATAGGAACCACCCAGCCCCAGCACAAAAGCCAGATCCGGTTTGTAAAAATAACGGCCGTTAATACCATAGGTGTTTACTGTGTTGCCGCCTGTACCCAACGTCAATCCCAACTCCGTCGTTACATTGCCCTTTTCGGGTTTCTGGGCAAATACCCCCGCTGCCATCAGGCAAACTGCCATAGTCCATGTTTTTTTCATATGCTAAATTTTGTTCAAACTTAGACAGCCACTAAAAACCGAAACATGATTAAAACCATGTGCCACCGTGCCCTGCATCCACGCAAAAATCATTTTGCCCGCTATTCAACCCATTCTGCGTAATTTGCACTGCCTGAAACCGTGTTGCAAGCCATCCTGTATATTCCCGGATCTAATGCCCGAATTGCCTATGCAGCCGCAGAAATTTTCCGGCGCAGGAGCGAATGTCAATTCCACATTACGGAAGAGGAAGATGCGTATCTGA
>CANHQZ010000068.1 GCA_947463125.1 Flavobacteriales bacterium
TTTGCGAAGTGCCCATCTGGCTGTAGAAGCCGGTCATGGAGAAATCAGCATCGATGAGCCCTGATAGTTCGGTACCTTTTTCCAGTGGAAGCAGGCTTTTAATATTGCCCAGGTCGATTTTGCCTTTGGCTTCCGCATCCATAAAAGGATTGCTTATGGGTGTTTTAAGCAGGCATCTTGCCGAAAAAGGCGCTCCGGCCATGCTCAGCTGTAGTTTCTTTAGGTTGATAACACTGTTTTCGGGCTCGCCGTCGGGATTGGAGAAGATAAAATCCACCTGAATATTTTCAACCGACTGGGGCAGGTCCGGATAACGGAAGGTCCCGTTGATAACCTGCAGTGCCATTTCGGTTCTGGGCATTTTGTCATCGGTCATTTTGCCTTTCATGAAACCCTGAATGGCCATTTCTCCTTTGGCGTCTATTTTTCCAAAATCCTTGCTGTACATGCCCGGCACGATGCTGAGGAAATTTTTAAAAGTGTTTTGTAACGCCTTAAAAGAAATGTCCATTTCCATGTCTTCATCGTTTAGGTCCACAAAACCATCGCTTTGAATATCCAGTTCATTCAATCGAGCTTTGGCCTCTTTGAAGCTGAATTTCATCGCTTTCATGTTCATGCCAAGGTCAGCATCAATATTGGTTTTGATATCCTGCAGCCAGGCCATGCCGCCGTATTCCAGGGTCAGTGCCTCAGATTCAGTATGGGTTTTCAGCGTGAATTCATCCTGTGTAAAATCGCCGGAACTTTGGTGGTTCAGCCCGCTGAGGCGGGTGCGGAAATCCAGGCTTCTGTCATTGTAATCAAGGTAGGCATTTTCAATTTTGATCGATTTTAGCGAAAGCTTAAAACCCTTGCCGGTGGTGTCTGTAACCACTTTTTTTGTGGTGTCGGTTTTCACAATGTCCCAGTTGGCCTTGCCGCTTTTCAGCGTCTGCAGGAAAATTCTGGGGTTTTCCAGACCCACTTTGCGCAGTTCTATGGGGCCATCGTCCATCACGCTCATTAAATCCAGGGTAAGGTACAAATTTGGGATATTTGCCAGGGTATCGCCAGCAAAGCTGTCTTTACCGATAATTTGTAAGTTGTTTATGCTCACCGACAAATTCGGAAAACTGCGAATCAGTCCCAGGCTGATGTCTTCATCAAAAGTAACCTGTGCATTAACCTGCTTGTTTACGCCCTTTTTAATAGCTTTCAGGGCGGGGCCTTTCAGGAAAAAAGGAATAATTAACAATAATAAAAATATAATCCCCACGGAAATGCCGGTGTATTTCAGAATTTTCTTTTGCATCCTTAATTTAACGAAATTACCGCAAAAATAGTGCGAAATGAATGGCGTGTATAGATGAACTGATGTAGATTTGCGACAGGATGGACAGCTACTGGTGGGAACAGGCCATGGTGATTATTTCGGTGCCCGTGTATGCGGTTACCATATTGGCTGAAATCATAGCCAGTGCTTACCTCAAAAGAGAACTTTACACCACCAAAGACACCCTCAACAATTTCCTGATGACCACACTGAATATCCTGTTGGATACGGTCATGCGGGGTGCCTTTCTATTCATGATGGCCTGGTCTTTTTCCAATAGAATTTTTAACTGGAGCGAACATGGAATTCTCTATTGGATAGTTGCCATCGTGCTCACCGATCTGGTGTATTGGTTTGTACACTGGATGAGCCACATGGTGCGGTTTTTCTGGGCGGTGCATACGGTTCACCACAGCAGCGAGAAATACAACATCACTGTGGGTTTCCGCAGTTCGGTTTTCGAGCCGTTGTACCGGTTTTTGTTTTTTGTTCCATTGGGTTTTCTGGGGTTTGAGGCCGCCGATATCGTGCTGGCCTTTGCCATTCAGCAGTTGTATGGTTCCATCATTCACACAGAGCTTGTACGCCGCATCCCGATATGGGATTGGTTGTTTGTAAGCCCAAGCCACCATGCGGTGCACCACGCCAGCAATCCGCGCTACCTGGACAAAAACATGGGCATGATTCTAATTGTATGGGATAAGCTTTTCGGAACATTTGAGCCCGAAGATGAGAAGTACGACAAAATCAAATATGGATTAACCACCAATCTCAATACCTACCATCCGGGTACCATCCTTTTTAAGGAATGGAAACAAATGTGGCAGGATGTGAAAACGGCGCAGGGCTTGCGTAATAAGTTTATGTATGTTTTCGGCCCTCCCGGCTGGAGCCATGACGGCAGCCGCAAAACCAGCCATCAGATGCGTTTGGAAGAGCAGGGTCAGTGACCAGCCTCAACCTTGCCAAATTCGACACCGCGTTTGTGCAATTCACGTTGTACTTTCAAAGCAAAAAATGCCAGGTAAGCAAAGCAAACCACACCTATCCAGTATGAGTGCTGAATTCCAAGCATGTTATCATCGGCCAAAGCTCCCTGCACAAGCGAAACAACGCCACCTCCCATAATCATCATAATCAGAAGGCTGGACGCAGTATTGGTTTTGTTTCCCAAACCAGCAATGCTGAGGGTGAAAATGCAGGGCCACAGGGTACTGCAAAACAAACCGACGGAAATAAAGGCAAAAACGGATATGATGCCATGCGCAAAAATACCGGTGATAAGTGCGGCCATACCTAGCAGTGAATAAATGAACAACTGTCTGGCGGGATTTCCATCACTTACGGCATCGGCTGTAGCCAGGAGTATTACAATGAACAAATAAGGGTAGAACTGCGATATATCGTATCCGGCAATAAAATTAACGAGTGCAAATATGCTGAAAGCGGCAAAAGGCAGTAAAATGCTCAATTTCTGTTTGGCACCTGCGTCCAGGTTGAAAGCTCCTGCAGCACTGGTCCAGCGGCCTATCATCAGGCTGGCCCAGAAGAGGGATACAAACGGCGCAATGTCTTTTTCCTGCGTGCCGAGCTTTTGTTTCATAAATTCGGGAAGGTTGCTGGCGGTAGAAACTTCCACGCCCACGTATACAAAAATGGCTATCATGCCCATCAGCACCTGAGGCATGCTGATGATGTCCATAATGGAAGATTCGGATCTGCCTTCTTCCATTCCTGCTTTATCGGGAATATTGGAAAATTTAAAAATTATGGCTACCAGCAAAAACGCAGCTCCCAGCACCAGGTAAGGAATTTTGACCGCCTCCAGATTGAGTGCAGTTTCACCCGATGAAACTTTGCCAAAAATGGCAAACGCCACAATAACCGGACCGATGGTGGTACCAATATTGTTGATTCCACCTGCCAGACTTAAACGCATATTGCCTTCTTTTGGATTTCCCAGGTTTACCGCCAGCGGATTAGCCGCAATTTGCTGAAGCGAAAAACCCAGTCCCACGATAAATAACCCGGAAATAAGCAGTGGAAATGAAGCATTGTTTGCGGCGGGAATAAACAGCAGTGTTCCTGCCGCAGATATACATAAACCCAGTGCCAGGCCATTTCTGTAGCCTATGGAGTGGAGAATGTCTTCCTTGCGTAGAGAAGAAATGATAAAATATGCCAGAGAACCCACAGTATAGGCAATATAAAAGGCAAACGAAATCAACTGTGATTGAAGCTGACTCAGATTCAGCGCCTTTTTGAATACGGGAATCAGGATGTCATTGCTGGCCGCAACAAAGCCCCAGAAGAAGAAAACGGAAATTAACGTAATAAAAGCGCCGGTATTGTTTTTCTGCATAACATTTTTTTCAAATGTATCAGCGTCCTAACTGATTTTCCAAACTAATAACGGGATTTTTATAAACGCAAATGCTGTTGCCTAAAGATAATCAGTTGAATAATAAGTGAGTATGCAAATGAGGATTGTGACCGCCGTAAACAGCAGTTTTACAATTCCTTTTTCAAAAATCTTCCCGTATGGCTCTCTTTTACTTTGGCAATCTGTTCCGGTGTACCTACAGCCAGTATTTTGCCACCGCCGGTGCCACCTTCAGGTCCCAGGTCAATCAAATGGTCGGCTACCTTAATTACATCCATGTTGTGTTCAATCACCAAAACGGTATTGCCTTTGTCTGTTAATTCCTGCAATACTGCCAGCAACTGCCGTATATCGTCAAAATGGAGCCCGGTAGTAGGTTCATCCAGTATATAAACGGTTTTTCCTGTGTCTTTTTTACTCAGTTCGGTGGCCAGTTTCACGCGTTGCGCTTCACCTCCGCTCAGGGTCGTACTGCTTTGCCCGAGGGTAATGTAGCCAAGACCTACATCCACCATGGTTTTAATTTTGCGGTGAATCAATGGCAGGTGTTCAAAAAAGCTTACCGCCTGCGATATCGGCATTTCCAGCACATCGTAGATGCTTTTGCCCCGGTAACGAACTTCCAGTGTTTCGCGGTTATAGCGCTTTCCCTGGCATACATCGCACTTCACTTCCACATTGGGCAGAAAGTTCATCTCAATAACCTTTTTGCCGCCTCCGCCGCATCCTTCACAACGTCCGCCTTTTACATTGAAACTGAATCTTCCGGGTTTGTACCCTCGGATTTTGGCCTCAGGAAGCTCGGCAAACAAATTTCGGATTTCTGTGAAAACACCCACATAGGTCGCAGGATTGCTTCTTGGCGTTCTGCCAATAGGACTCTGGTCAATCCGGATAACTTTGTCTATATACTCCAGCCCTTTAAAAGAGGTATGCTCCAACGGTCTGTAGTGCGTATGGTAAACATGGTTGTGTAAAATAGGGAAGAGCGTTTCATTGATAAGGGATGATTTACCGCTTCCGCTTACACCACTCACACAAACCAAAATTCCCAGTGGAATTTCCACATCCACATCTTTCAGGTTATGTCCTTTACAGCCTTTCAGAATCAGTTTTTCTTTTCCGGGCTTTCTTCTTTTTGCCGGAACCGGAATGCTGATCTTTTCTGCCAGGTAAGCCGCAGTAACACTGTCAGATTTAAGAAATTCTTCCGGAATTGCAGAAGCTACAATCTGTCCGCCGTGCACGCCAGCTCCCGGACCAATTTCCACGAGCCAGTCGCTGGCCAGCATCATGTCTTTGTCGTGCTCCACTACCAGTACCGTATTGCCCATGTCCCGCAATTCCTTCAGGCTGTCTATCAGTTTTTCGTTATCGCGCTGGTGCAATCCAATACTGGGTTCATCGAGAATATAAAGCACATTCACCAGTTTGCTTCCAATCTGTGTGGCAAGTCTTATGCGCTGGGCTTCTCCGCCACTGAGGGTTCTGGCAGGACTGTTTAGGCTCAGATAGTCCAAACCCACTGCATTCAAAAAACCTACCCTTGCCCCAATTTCTTTTAGCAGTTCGGCAGCAATGATTTTTTGGCGTTCGGAAATCTGTGAATCTATGTTTTTTAGCCACGATGCAAGGTTTCCCAGATTCATGGAAGCCACCTCAGCTATGTTCTTTTCTCCGAAACGGATAAACAGGGATTGCTTTTTTAGCCGGCTGCCGTTGCATTCCGGGCAGGCCTGCGTGTGCATGAATTCCTCTGCCCACTGCCGGAGTTTGTCATCTTCGCTTTCAAAGAAATTCTCGTTGATATAATGAACCACACCCTTCCATTGGCTCTGGTATTTGTGTTTTTTACCATCATTGCCCGTGTATTCGAGGGTTATTTTATCTTTTAATCCGTATAAAATGGCCTCAATCTGCTCCCCGGTAAGTTTTTCTATAGTATCTGCCAGGCTGAAGTTCAGGTGTTTTGCAACGGCCCTAAGCTGTGTAAAGGTCCAGTTATCGCGAAGTTCACCTACAGGAACAATAGCACCTTTATTGATGCTTTTGGACTTGTCCGGAATGATGTAATCAATATTGACTTCGGCTACTTCTCCGAGGCCTTCGCAGTGTTCACAGGCACCATACGGGCTGTTAAACGAGAAACTGTTGGGTTGAGGCTCATCGTAGCTGATTCCTGAAACCGGATCCATTAAAAACTTGGAATAGGGGTGGACCCCTTTTTCCGTTAGGACCATAAGGTAACCATGCCCCATTTTCAATGCCGTTCCCACACTGTCATGTAGCCGCTGGGTGTCAAGCCCGTTAACCTGAATGCGGTCAATGACAGCCTCAATGTCGTGAATTTTGTAGCGGTCAACCTGCATTCCGGGTTTGATGTCTGTAATTTCACCATCAACCCGCACTTTATTGTATCCGCGTTTCAGCGTCTGTTCAAACAGTTCGCGGTAGTGGCCTTTGCGGCCTTTAACCAGGGGTGCCAGCAAGGTGATTTTTTCACCGTTAAAACGCTCAATAATGGAAGAAATGATCTGTTCTTCGGTAAACCGAACCATCTTTTCGCCTGAAACATAGCTGAAAGCCTCTCCGGCACGGGCAAACAGCAAGCGTAAAAAATCATATACTTCGGTTACGGTACCCACCGTACTTCTCGGGTTGCGCGATACCGTTTTTTGTTCAATGCTGATAACCGGACTCAGGCCTGTGATTTTGTCTACATCCGGCCTTTTCATGTCGCCGATAAACTGCCTTGCGTAGGCGCTGAAACTTTCGAGGTAGCGGCGTTGCCCTTCCGCAAACAGCGTATCGAAGGCAAGTGAACTCTTGCCTGAACCCGACAAGCCGGTAAAAACTACCAGTTTGTTTCTTGGTATAACCAGATCCAGGTTTTTTAGGTTGTGTTCCCTGGCACCGGCAACGGTAATTTCACCTTTGTCAATATAATTCAATTCGGGTTCCAAAATCGGGGGTGCAAAGGTACTGAAAAAGCTTGCCTTAATTTAGGTTTGACCAACATTTATCAGCGAGAATCAGGCTTGATGAATTTACCAGCCACCATCTGAACCACCGCCGTCAAAGCCACCGCCACCGCCCATGCCGCCCCAGCTGCTTCCTGAGCTGCTGCCGCCACCAAAACCGCCGCCGAATCCGCCTCCCCAGAAATAGGGGCCCATGCCTCCGTAGCCACGGTTTCTGCCTCTTTTACCAAATGCCGACATCAACAGGATGATTATTAACACAACTGCAATCATAATCCAGCCGGGAGCGTCATCGTTTTTTCCTTTCCCGTCCGATTTAAACTCACCGGCAAGAGCAAGCATTACCGCGCGGGTTCCGCTGTCCAGCGCCTCAAAATATCGGCCCTGTTTCAGCAACGGCTGCATTACGTTTCTACGTATTTCGCCGGTTTCACCGTCAGTTAGTGCCCCCTGTGTTGCATTGGCTGTTCGTATGCTGAGTTTGCGGTCTTCAATGGCAAGATAAATCACCACGCCGTTGTTTTTGTCTTTTTGACCTACACCCCATTGCCTGGCGAAATCCATGCTGCGGTCAAACTGATCCCGGCCGTTGAGGGTTTTTTCTGTTACGACCACAATCTGCGTGCTGGTGCTGTCTTCGTAGGCCCTTAGGTTCGTTTCCAGTGTAGCGACTTCTTGTTGCGTCAAAACCCCGGCAAAATCATTTACAAGTCCCCGGTAATCCGGCACCGGTTTTCGGGCAATATCCTCATCCGCCTGGGCATTCAGACCAATAAAGATTCCGAATAACAGAAATGTGGCCAGTAAATATTTAATCCCTTGAAATTTCATTGCTTAGTTCATTGGGATTATGATTGCCGGCAGGGAAGTGAAGCTGCAGTTTTTCCCCTGCACGCTGTATGCCATGACAAATTGCCTCTGTGTGCCTGCCTTGTTTCAGCAGGTCCTGCATTTCGGATTTTACGGTTTCCCAGAAAGCATCACTCACAAATTGATGGATTCCGATATCGCCGAGTATGGCGAATTTTTTCTCCCGAAAACAAACAAAAATCAAAATCCCGTTTCGCAGTTCCGTGCGGTTCATGCCCAGTTTGGTAAAGATGCGCTTTGCCGTTTCCAGCACCCCGTCTTTATCAATCTTTTCTGCAAGATGCACGCGCAATTCAGCCCTGGAAAGGCTTTCCGCATGGCGTATTGCAGATACCACAGCCGACTCGTCTATGGCAGGTTCTGCGTGTTTGCGAAGAAATGAGAACACAGCAATTATTCTTTGCCTTTGTCCCAGGCCTTATCGTAATCGGGTGCTTTCTCGCTGCCGGCTTCAGCCTTGAATTCATCCTTTACGGTAAATCCTCCAAAACCTGCCACCAGGTTGCCCGGGAAGGTACGCACAGCCACATTGTATTGCCTAACAGTATTGTTGTAATCTTCACGGGCTGTCTTAATTCTTTTTTCAACTCCTGAAAACTCATCTTGGAACTTTAGATATGCTTCAGTGCTTCGAATTTGGGGATATGCTTCCACCGCCAGAGTGAAGGCGCTGCTAATTTTAGCATTCGCGCGGTCTAAATCGGCAGGTGTTTTTGCACTTGAAATGCCAGCTCTTGCATTTGTTACAGTTTCTAAAATCTCTTTTTCGTTCTTTCCTGCCTCTTTAACGGATCTTATCAATCCAGGCAAAAAATCAAGACGATACTGATAAGCGGCCTGAACATTGCCCCAGGCATTCTTCACATTTTCATCCTGTTTGATAATGCCGTTGTACTTGTTGCAGCCCCAAAAGAAAATGATGGCAAAAAAGCCAATCACCGAAAGTAAAA
>CANHQZ010000069.1 GCA_947463125.1 Flavobacteriales bacterium
CACGGCGAGGTCGCCGCTTTGGCTGAGGTGGGGGTGTGCATTTACATCGTTGGGAACACCGTGCGTGGCCCAGCGGGTGTGCCCCATGCCTGTGCTGCCTTTGGTATATTCTCCGGCGGCGGCTTTTTCCAGGTCTGCAACTTTGCCTTTCTGTTTGAACACACGCAGATCACCGTTGAGTAATGCAACGCCTGCACTGTCATAACCGCGGTATTCAAGGCGTTTCAGCCCTTTGATGATAATGGGGTAGGCCTCGCGATGGCCGATGTAAGCAACAATTCCGCACATAAGTGAAATGCAAAGTTATACAAGGTATACCACAAATGGGGCACAGGCCCCCAAGGTGTACAGGAATAAATACAGGTTATTGTTTTTTGTTCGATCCGTTCGGGATCGGGATGCGGAAAATGATGGGCCGCCAATTCATAGCCACGGGTTTAACCCTTTGGCTATGTGGAACCATCCATAAAAAAACCCGGCTTGGCCGGGTTTTTCATTATCAACAAACGTTTTTATTTCAATTTGAAAGCCTTTTTTACCGCGTCTACAGCGTTGAGTTCCTCCCAGGGGAACAACTTTACCTTCACGGTTTTTTCATTGTCCTTGCCCTTGTTGTAGGTTTTGGTTTTGATCTCCGTTTTGCGGCCCATGTGTCCATAAGCGGCAGTTTCCAGGTAAATGGGTGTGCGCAGGTTGAAGCGGGTCTCGATATTGTATGGTCTCAGGCTGAATTCCTTCATCTTGAGGATAGTGGCGGCAATTTCACCGTCGGTCATTTTCACCTTTGAAGTACCGTAAGTGTCAACAAACAAACCAACGGGATCCGCTACGCCAATGGCGTAGGAAACCTGTACCAGCACCTGATCGCAAACACCTGCTGCCACGAGGTTTTTGGCAATGTGGCGGGTTGCGTAGGCCGCAGAACGGTCAACCTTGCTGGGATCTTTTCCGCTGAAAGCACCTCCACCGTGCGCACCCTTACCACCGTAGGTGTCAACGATGATTTTACGGCCGGTGAGGCCGGTGTCGCCGTGCGGACCACCAATGACGAATTTCCCGGTAGGGTTTACGTGGTATTTAATGTCTTTGCCAAACAAAGCTTGTACGCGCTTGGGGAGAAGTTTCATCACGCGGGGAACCAGAATATTGCGCACATCGGCATCGATGGCTTTCAGCATCTCATCATCTGCCTTTTTTACATCAGCAGCCTTGTTCGATTTAGGCTTAATCCAGTCATCGTGCTGCGTAGAGAGTACGATGGTGTCAATACGAAGGGGCTTGTGGTCGTCGCTGTATTCAATGGTCACCTGGCTTTTGGCATCGGGGCGCAGGTATTTGATTTTCTTGCCTTCACGGCGCAGGTTTGCCAGTTCTTCCAGCAACAGGTGTGCAATGTGAATGGCCAGCGGCATGTATTCGTCGGTTTCCTTGCAGGCAAAGCCAAACATCATTCCCTGATCACCGGCACCCTGATCCTGCTTGCTCTTGCGGTCCACACCCTGATTAATATCGGGGCTCTGTTCGTGAATGGCGCTGAGGATACCGCAGCTGTTGGCATCGAACATATACTCGCTTTTGGTGTAGCCAATCTTAGAGATGGTTTCACGTGCAATCTGCTGCACATCCAGCACGGCTTTGGATTTAACCTCACCGGCCAGCACTACCTGACCTGTGGTTACCAGTGTTTCACAGGCCACTTTGCTGTCGGCATCATAGGCCAGGAAGTTATCGATGAGTGCATCTGAAATCTGATCGGCAACCTTATCCGGATGGCCTTCTGAAACAGATTCTGAGGTGAAAAAATACGGCATGGTGGTTTAATAAAAGTGCCACAAATATACGAACCCTGCTTTATTCGTTTTCAGGATTTTTCGGGAAAGCGAAATCGGCCCAGAGTATTTTGTGGTCGCCCGGAATTTCTTCGGAGCTATTGTAGTGCAGAAATCCAAGATTTTTTGACGAAAGGATGTAGTCAATCCTGAAACTGGGGAATGGTCCGAGATAGGTTCGTTCCAGACCACTGCCTGCCTCGCAGAAGGCGTCTTTCAGTCCGGTTGCCACGGTATGGTATGCATAGCTAAGTGGAACGTCATTGAAATCGCCGCACACGAGCACATTTTTTAATTCGCAGGAATGAATGTGGCCGGCCACGGCATCGGCCTGTTCTGCGCGTTTTCCGTAAGCATCGCGCATGCGCTGCAGCAGGCCTTTGCCCTGCTCTATATTGGAGCCTTGTTCCTTGTCGGCACCATTTACAAAGTCATAATCGGTTTTGCGAAAGCGAATTGACTGCAGATGCACATTATATACCCTTAGCCTCTTATTACCAATCTTCAAATCGGCATATGCGGCCATGTTGCCCGTATTGCCCGGAAATTCCACCCGACCTTTTTCAGCAATGGGATATCGGCTGAGGATAAGCATGCCGTAATTGCGTTCCGGCACCAGCCGGAAAAGCTGCATGTACGGATAACCGGTTTTTTCTTTGAGTTGTGCGGCCATTTTATCGATGTTTCTGCGGGCATATACTTCCTGCAGGCATACAATATCTGCGTTTTTGGCAACAAGCACATCGGCCACGGTGTCAAAGAACCAGCGGTTTTGATAGGCGCCAAACAACTGCGCGTTTACGCTGCATACGGTAATCTTGTCGGTGTTATTCGCCTTATCCTTGTTGCCAAACTGGAAATATTTTCCGGTCTGAAAAAAACTCAGTATGGCCATGCCCAGCGGAAATATGAGTTTAAGTTTAAGCTGAACCCACCAGTAAACCAGCCACAGCAGATTCAACATAAAAAGAACCGGAAAGGCAAGTCCAAGCAGCTGAACCCATGAAGAAAGCGAGGGATGCAGGTGGGGTGACAGTATGGATGCGCCCAGCAAAAGCCCCGTAACCAGTGTAACCGGAAACACCAGCATATTCAGTATCCTGAGCACAATTTTCATTCGCCGGCCTTGAACAGTTTGTCTTTTTCCTGCTTGGTCAGACTGTCGTAGCCTGTTTCATTGATTTTATCCAGAATACGGTCAATTTCCTCCTGAGTGACGCTGGTTTTTTGTGAGAATGAGCTGCGGTCCTGGTTGATACTTACCCTTGCACTGCGCATGGGTTTTGATTTTTTACCAGAAAACAGACGCTTAATGAAATCAGCAAGTGTATCCACGCCCGGGATATGCCATGTGCCTTTGGTGTGCATCATGTAGAGCAGGCCAAATGCTGCGCCACCAAGGTGACAAATGTAGCCTCCCTGATTGATTGGGCCTGAAGCTCCCAGCAAATCCAGAACCACCCTGAAAACGGCAATCCAGCGCAGTTCTATGGGCAGAATGCCAAAAAGCATCACGCGGTAAGACGGAAACATTACGGCAGTACCCACAATTACTGCGGTTACGCCGCCGGAAGCCCCCACCATTCTTGCCATTTCACCTCCGATTCCCAATGTGTTGTTGAGCAACATAAACAGCAGTGCTCCGGCTATGCCTCCGCCAATAAACAAGCGCCACACATGTTTTTTGCCGGTCATGTCTTCCAGGATGCTGCCGATAAAGAACAGCCATAGCATGTTGGTCAGTAGGTGCCAAAAACCGGCATGCAGAAAAATGTAGGTAAAAACGGACCAGGGCTGAAATGCAAAGAAATGCAGGTGGGGCATAAACATCAGTGCACCCACTCCACTCGGCCAGAACAGACCCAGCAATGCCGTAAAAATCCACACGCCTGAGCAGATAATTACCAGGTTTACCACCGCCGGGTTTTGCCGGTTAAACGGGTTCAGGTCTGCGCCTAGGAATGTCATTGCCATGATTAACTCCAGTTACTGTGAATCCATTTTCTGAACCAGATTTTCACTACTAAAAATCCGGTGAGGGCTCCGCCCAGATGGGCAAAGTGTGCAAAAGGATCGCTTTCCAGATTGGTAAAACCAAATATCAAATCTATTGCCAGAAGAATTGGTACCAGGTATTTGGCTTTGATGGGATAGGGGATGAACAAAAACACCATCTCCTCGTTTGGATAGAAAAAGGCAAACGCCGCCATGATGCCGTAAATGGCACCGCTGGCACCCAGCATGGGTCCGTAGCCTACGCTGCTGCCGCCTACCTGAATGCCAAAGGTGAAATTGTCGGTAAGTCCGCTGTGGTTGGGAAACAGGGTTCCTGTGAGCTGGTACACTTCATAGCCTATGCTGATAAAGTGCAGCAGTGCAGCGCCCAGTCCACTGAGAAAATAAAGGGTCAGAAAGCGCCGTGTACCCAGCTTGTATTCAATGATTCCGCCAAATGATACAAGTGCAATTACGTTAAACAGAAAATGGGTAAAACCGCCGTGGGCAAACATGTGCGTGAGGAGCTGCCAGGGACGGAATGCATCGCTGTCGGGGTAAAAAAGGTACAGCTGCACAGGGTCAAAGCCTGCGTTGGGCAGGGCTATCTGGGCCATACCCATCAGCGCTATCAAAATAACGAGGTTGCGAAGGCCGGGTGGTATATGTTGCAGCATCAGCGTTTTTGTTTGCGAAACAACTCAAAAAGTAATTCGTCTCCAAATTTAATCCAAACAGGCTTTGCATCCGTTGACCATTGATTCTCCTGTACGGAAAACAGCCGAGTGATGAGTTGCTCTGCTTCACGGGTATTCATGGGGGTATCGGCTGAAACAGCAGCCTGCCTTGCCATGGATAGTGCCAGGCTCTCGTGGCGGCTCAGTTTCAAATCGCCTTGTGTTTGTAAATAATCTTCCAGCAGGGCTTCCAGCACCCGGCTTTCACTACCCCTTTCCAGTTCGGCGGGAATACCGCTGATCATGAGGGTGTTTCCACCAAAATGTCCAATATCAAATCCCAGGGCTTTAAAATCGTCCATCAGTTCCAAAGCGGTATGCAGCCATGCCTGGTTGAGTTCTATGGTCATGGGAAACAGCAGTTGCTGGCAGTGCCCCGCTTGTTGGCGCAGGCCTCGCAGAAAACCATCATACAGCACTTTGATGTGTGCCGCACGCTTATCTACCAGCACCAGCGATCCGTTGATTTTGGCCGCCAGATAGCCCGAGGAGAGGCTAAAGACGGATTCTATTTTCCACTCCGAAGAAACAGGAAGCAAATTCTCTTCTTCCGGTATGCCTTTGCTCCCGGTCGTGATGCTGCCTGTCTGTTCAATTGAGCCTAAAATCTTTTGCCAGTCCTGGTTTTGCGGACGGGTATATCCTTCTTCAAAGGGATTGTATCGGGTTTGAGTCTGTGGTTGTTGAAATTCCTGAAAATCCTGTTGGGTGCGCTGTATGGGTGCAGACGCATTCAGGAAGTCTTCAAGCCCTCCCATGCCGCCGAAAACATCCAGGTCGGGTTGAACTACAAATTGCCCCAGCACCTTTCTCACGGCAGCTTTGATGATGTTGTAGATGTGTTTTTCATCCTCAAACTTTACTTCCGTTTTGGTGGGGTGAACATTCACATCCACTTTGGCAGGATCCAAGTGGATGAAGAGGCAGAACAACGGGTAGCTGCCTTCTTCGGTCAGACCTTCGTAGGCGGCCTGAATGGCGTGCTGAAAGTACGGACTTCGGATAAAACGACCGTTAACGTAAAGGTATTGTTCACCGCGGGTTTTTCGCACAGATGCAGGAGCTCCCACATAGCCTGTAATCTGCACCAGTTCAGTGTCTTCATTCACTGCCAGCAGGTCATCGGCTTTTTTGCCTGAAAGTACATCTGCAATCCGTTGCTTAAGGGTTGCGGGCTTTAGATCATAAACTTCCGAACCCTGATTAAACATGCTAAAGGCTATTTGCGGGTGGGCGAGGGCCTGTCGTTGAAATTCCTCCAGGATATGGCGGGTTTCTACAGAGATAGATTTGAGAAAGTTGCGTCTGGCGGGAATGTTGTAAAATAAATTGCGTACTGCAATAGAAGTGCCTGCGGGCGCTGCGGTGAGGGATTGCTCCAAAACGGTGCTGCCTTCAATGCGGATAAAAACAGCGGCATCGTCCTGTTCGCGGCGTGTTTTCATCTCTACCTGTGCTACGGCGGCAATACTGGCCAGGGCTTCACCCCGAAAACCGTAGGTTTTCAGGGAAAACAAATCCTGTGCCCTGCTGATTTTGCTGGTGGCATGTCTTTCCCAGCACATGCGTGCATCGGTTTCGCTCATGCCGCGGCCGTTGTCAATAACTTGAATGAGGGTAGAGCCGCCGTCTTTGATGAGCAGCCGTATCTCTGTTGCCCCCGCATCAAGGCAATTTTCCAGCAGCTCTTTTACCGCGCTGGCAGGGCGTTGCACCACCTCACCCGCGGCAATCTGGTTGGCAACTGAATCTGGTAATAGTATGATGACGTCCGACAAGAACTTCAAATATACAACGCGCTTTCCGTACCCTTATCACATCTTGTTAACCAACCGCTGTGGATTATTTCTGAAAAACAGCGGCGCACCATCCGTCCAGTTCTGTATTGGCCTTTAGGGTGGTTCCCAGGCCTTCAAAATATTGTTTCAGGATGGGTAAATCCTGCTCGTAAAAGCCGGAAACAAACAGCAATCCTTCATTTTTCAGTATACGGAGGTATGCAGCGCCGTCGGTCATCAGCACGTTCATGTGGATGTTGGCCAGCACTGCGTCGTAGCAACCGTCCATCATGGGTTTCAGCAAACCGGCATCGCCAAATTGGGCGGTAAACAACCGGCAGTTGTTTGCTGAGGCGTTGTCTATGGCATTTTCCACGGCCCAGGGTTCATTGTCAATACCGAGTATTTCTTTTGCTCCCAGTTTTTCGGCCAGTATACCCAGCACACCGGTTCCGCAGCCCATATCAATCACTTTGCTGTCATTAAACGCCGATGGTTGTCGCAGCATCAGCGAAATCATCATCTGGGTAGTGCGGTGGTGGCCGGTCCCGAAGCTCATGCGGGGCTCGATGGTAAGGCAATAGGGGATTTCTGGCCCGGTGGGATGAAATGGCGCTCGGATGTGAACGGTATCATCCACGGTTATAGGGTCAAAAAACTGCTTTTCCCAGGCTTCATTCCAGTTTTGCTTTTCGATGATTGCTGTTTCAAATGGCTTGCTGCTGAAGGGATTCAAAGCATCGCGTATCTCGGCAAGCATGTCATCGGTTATGTCTTCTGTTTTGGCAAAAGCCAGCACATGGTCTTCGTGACTTTCGAAGGTGTCGAAGGGGAATTCGCCCAGCAGGGCCAGCAGGATTTCTGTATTTTGCTGACGGGGTTCCGAGGCAAATGCTGTCAACTGGAGAAATTGACCCTGGCTCATCGCTTTTTTCTGGCTGATTGAAGGTTGCACTCTCTGAACTGAGCATTGTAGCCTATCAGAAAAGGAAGTGAGTCAACATTACCCTTGCCGTAGGCGGCTTTCAGGTCGGGTTGAAATTCTTTGGCAAACAGGGGAATTGTTCGGGTGTAGCGCCCCAGCAGTTTTACATCAAAGCCATTTCCGAGCATGAATGCATAGGGCAATCCGCTGTCGTCCTGCATCAACCGGACAGTATGGGTATTCACAAAATCGCGCAGGGTGCTGAAAGAGGCGTAATGCATCAGGTAGCTGGCAGCTTTGAAGAACGTGAGCACTTTTCCGCGTTTGTTCATCCATTTCATCAGCATGGGCTGCCTTGCCAGTCCTGCGTTGCTCACGTCGTAGCTAAAATATACCAACTCGCGCACCCGGTTATCGCCTTTCAGCGAATAGCCCACCCTGTAGGCAATTCCCTGCGTGTTTAGGCTAATTTCTCTTCCTGCGGAATCCAGGTTAAAATGCCTGATGTAGTGAATATTGGCATTGAA
>CANHQZ010000070.1 GCA_947463125.1 Flavobacteriales bacterium
CCTTTTTGGCGCCAAAAAAATCACCAAAAAGGCTGTCACGATTTAAGGCGCCTAGACCTTCCCAGGCTATCCCTTACCTCTAGCTGATTTGCTTAGCATGCCATTAAGCTTGTTACGTTTACAGTTCCGACAAGATATAGGTCTGTCCTTTTTGGGGAATAATCGCCCTGCAAAAATCAATGTCCGCCGCCAACAGTTCCATCTGACGGGCATCGCCGTGCACCAGAAAAATCCCGCGGGTATTTTTGCCTGAACTGGCTCTTAAATACTTCAAGAGCCCCGCATGATCCGGGTGCGCACTAAATGCATCTGTCCTCCTGATATCAGCGTGCACGGGCCTTTGCTTGTAGTTGATCTCCACAAAGTTTTGCCCCTGCAGCAAACGATGGCCCAGCGTTCCTTCGGCACAGAATCCTGCAATGAGGATGGTATTTCGGGCATCACCCACATTGTTACGCACATGCATTTGTATCCTGCCGCCTTCCACCATGCCCGCCGCGGATATAATCACACAGGGTTCGGGTAAAACACTCAATAAATCACTTTCCCTTTCGTGTTCCACCACATTCAGTAGCGGAAAATCAAACAAAGAGCCATGCTGCTTTTGAAAAGCTGCAGCTTCTTCATTCAGGTGATACACATTGTGCTGATACACCGATGTACTGCGAATAGCCAGCGGACTGTCGGTAAAAACCTTGATATGCGGCAACCGGCCGCTGCGGTAGAGTTGGTTCAGCGTAAAAATAATCGCCTGGGTGCGTCCCACACTGAAAGCGGGAATCACAAGCTTTCCGCCCTTTTCTACGCAGGTTTCCTGCACATGTTTCAGAATCTCATCCTCGGCCCTAAGCGGCGAAACCGTGTGATTTCGGCCACCGTATGTGCTTTCGCTTATGATAAAGTCCGGCTGGGGCATGGGCTGTGGATCGGGGACCAGCTTGCTTTGGTAATTGCCCAGATCTCCAGTAAAACCTACTGTTTTCACACCCTCCGGTGTTTTAATGTATAGTATTGCACTGCCGGCACCCAGAATGTGTCCGGCCTGCAGAAATTCCACACTGAGTTCATCGTTGTATTCATAACGATGGCCGTATTCCATCAGCAGGGCCATGTCCATCATATCGGCAATGTGCTTGCGCGAATACAAGGGCTGGGGCTCATTGCCACCATAATGTTTGCCTTTTTTACCGTGTTTGCGCTTCAGCGATTTCATCTTGGCTGCAATTTCCATGCGCTGAATATTCAGGCTGTCCTGCAGCAAGTAATCGCTAAGTTCCAGGGTGGGCGGGGTACACAGAATATCACCGTTGAAACCCTGCCGTATCAGGTTGGGCACGTTGCCGCTGTGGTCGATGTGGGCGTGGGTCAGTATCAGTAAATCAATGCTTTTGGGATCGAATGGGAAACGGTTGTTGCGCTCCTCAAACTCCTGTCGTTTTTCGTAGTCCAAACCACAATCCACGAGCACTCGGGTGCCTCCGGGGAGTTCCAGCAGGTGCTTGCTTCCGGTTACCTGTTGGGCGGCCCCCCAGACGGTGAGTTTCATGGGGCGAAAATACAGCGATTTGAAGGGATTAGAGCGGTTTTTTACAAAAACATACAATGTAAAATTTGTTTTTTTCAAGGATAACTTACTAATTTTGATATCATTAACCGAAAAAACCATGAAAAAACATCTTTACCTGTTGACTGTAGCTGTGGTATTGCTCATCACCTCATGCTCAAAAGAAAAACAACTTACCAAAAGACTGGAAGGCACCTGGAACATTGACAAGTATGAAGGAACCTACACCAGCGGCGGACAAACCTTTCCGGATGTGGCAACCAATGCCGGCACATTCACATTTGTCGAAGGTGGCACGGGGAATGCAGAAATAAAGATTGTGGGCACTACCGACGAAAAATTTAACTTTATCTGGAAAGTAGAAGACGAAAAAATAACCATTACCGAAACCGGTGAAGATCCCATTACATTTGAGATACAAACCAACGAGAAGACCCAACAGGTTTGGTACAACTCCACTACCTATCCCAGCGGGGATATTGAAACCTTAAAGCTTTCGCTTACTAAAAAATAAATTATCGGAGGGCCGACATTCCTCCGTCCACACCCATTACCTGACCGGTAATCCAGCCGCTTTGCTCGCTTAGCAGGAAAACGGCCAGTGAGGCTATGTCTTCGGGCCTGCCCACGCGTGCCAGCGGGTGACGCTTGGCCGATGCTTCTGCTTTTTCGGGACTGGAAAGCAACTTTGCCGATAACGGTGTTTCCACCAGACTGGGTGCAATGGCATTTACCCGAATGGAAGGCGCCCATTCTGCAGCTAGGCTGCGGGTCAGTCCTTCAATGGCGCCTTTTGCGGCGGCAATACTGCTGTGAAATGCCATGCCCTGCTGAACGGCCACCGTACTGAAAAGCACAACGGATGAGCCCTGCACGGCTTTCAGGCCGGGTTGCAGTTTTTGCAGCAACCGCACTGCTCCCATTACATTCAGGTCAAAATCCTGCTGAAATTCCTCTGGCTTTAAGCTGCGGAACATCTTCAGGTTAATGCTTCCCGGGCAATAGGCAACGCCGTCTATCGGACCTTCTATGGCAGGCAATTCAGCTGCCTGGGAAAAATCGAGGGCTATGTGGCTAAGCGCCGAATGGCTGATGGATGGAGCCGTGCGGCTGATGCAGGTTACCTGATGACCGCTGTTCAGCAATTGCTGAATGATTTCCTGACCGATACCGTGGCTTCCGCCGGCAATAACATAATGTTTCACGCTAAATTAACAAGGGCGATGCCCTTATTGTTTAGTAGCGCTTCTTAAACTTCTTTTTATCGCCGCCGCCGTCTTTGCCTTTGTTGTAGTAATCGCGCTTGCCGTAATCGCCGGGTTTGCCTTTGTCACCGGGTTTTTTGCGCTTGGTAAAGCCGTCTTCAGACAATCCCTGTAACTCCACACGCACCTTGCGGTCGTTCACTTTTTCCTTGTTCAGGGTGTCCATAATCCGCTGTGTGCTGTCCTGATCGGCCTCCACAAAGGTGTGGGTGCGGTGAATGCGTATTTTACCAAAATCAACATTGCCCAGGCCGCAATCATTCAGCCAGCGAAGCATGGTCTTTTTGTCAAAGCCATCCAGCTCGCCCACGGAAAGGAAGAACTTCTGAAACTGCCCGTTTCCGCCCTCGCTGCCGCGTTCGCGCCTGCCTGAAGATGAATCGTTGATATCGGAAGCGCCTTCATAATACTCAATAAACTTGCGCAATTCCAGGCTTGCCAGTTTTTCAATCAGTTCCTCGCGGGTAATTTTCTTCATTTTCTCATAGAAAATGCTCAGATAAGCGTGAATGCTTTGCTGATCAGGCTCTTCCGCCGCGAGCTCATCCACGAAATGCGAAAATTTGGCCCTAACTACATCATCACCCGCAGGTACCTGCATTTGGGTAAAATGCGCCTTGGTCATTTTTTCCAAGCGGTGTATTTTCTGTAAATCGCGCTGCCCGATGATACTAATGGAAATTCCCTTTTTACCCGCACGCGCCGTTCTGCCGCTTCGGTGGGTATATACTTCCAGTTCGTTGGGTATACTGTAATTGATAACGTGGGTAATATCGCTCACGTCTATTCCGCGTGCGGCCACATCCGTAGCCACCAGCACATTTAGGTTTTTGTTGCGGAAACGCCCCATTACCTTGTCGCGCTGCGCCTGGCTCAGATCACCGTGCAGAGAATCGGCATTGTAGCCATCATGAATCAGCTTTTCGGCAAGCTCCTGACACAAACTGCGGGTTTGGGCAAACAAGATGCCATACACATCCGGAACTACGTCCAGAATGCGTTTAACAGCCTCGTAGCGATGTTTTTCGCGCACCACGTAATAGTGGTGTTCAATATTCGCATTAGAAGTGTTGGCGGCCAGGCTAATCTCGCGTGGATTGTGCATGTAGCGCTTGGAGATGCTGCGCACCTCGGGGGGCATGGTAGCGCTGAACAGGCAGGTCTGACGTTCTTTGGGAGCATGCGACAGAATATGGTCGATGTCTTCCTGAAAGCCCATGTTTAGCATTTCATCGGCTTCGTCCAGCACAATCACACGGATTTGGTCCAGGTGAACGGCTTTTCTTTCCAGCAGGTCAATCAAGCGGCCGGGGGTGGCAACTACCACATTGGCTCCTTTCTTCAGCAGCGAAATCTGATCGCGGATGCTGGCACCTCCGTATACCGGCACGATGCTAACACCGGGTTTGAATGCGGCGAAGGTTTCCAGGTCCCGGGATATTTGCATGCAAAGCTCACGGGTAGGTGCGAGAACCAAACCTTCGGTAAAGCCGGAGAATTCCAGTTTTTGGAGCAGAGGCAGGCCGAATGCGGCGGTTTTACCGGTTCCGGTTTGCGCCAGCGCAACGAGATCCGTGTTTTCTTCCAGTAATGCGGGTATGGCCTGGGCCTGCACCGGGGTGGGTGTTTCAAAGCCCAGTTTTTCAAGGGCAAGCAGAATTTCAGGGTCTAAACCCAGTTCTTTAAATGTAGTCATTAATACGGTGTGAATGCGGGGTGTGGCAGATATCGATTGTGTAAAAATTCAGGGAAAAGCAACCCCATTTGTTCCACAAAGGTACGGCAATTCTATCAATATATTAGAATTCCATGGAAAAACACGAAATTTGCCATCCAATTTACGGCACGTGCATATTATCCCCACCCTCAGACTCAGCGGCTTAGAGCCCTTTACCCTTACCGCAGAGACCAATTTTGTGAATATTGGCGAAAGAACCAATGTTACCGGTAGCCGCAAATTTGCTAAACTCATACTTGCCGGAGACTACACAGCCGCGCTGGATGTGGCCAGACAGCAAGTTGAAAACGGCGCACAGGTTATTGATGTGAACATGGACGAAGGCATGCTCGACGGGCCCACAGCCATGGTTACCTTCCTCAATCTGCTGGCTTCCGAACCCGATATCAGCCGCGTGCCCGTGATGATTGATTCTTCCAAATGGGAAGTTATCGAGGCCGGGCTGAAATGCCTGCAGGGAAAAGGGATTGTCAATTCCATCAGCCTGAAAGACGGAGAAGAAGAATTTATAAAACGGGCCAAAAAAGTGCGTAAATACGGTGCCGCCGTGGTGGTGATGGCTTTCGATGAAACCGGACAGGCCGACACCTTTGCCCGCAAAATTGAAGTTTGCCAGCGCAGTTACGACATCCTCACCCAAAAGGCCGGTTTTCCTGCCTATGATATCATTTTTGATCCCAATATCCTGACGGTTGCTACCGGCATAGACGAACACAATAATTACGCAGTAGACTTTATCGAAGCCACGCGCTGGATTAAGCAAAACCTACCCGGAGCCCGCGTGAGCGGCGGTATTTCAAATATCTCTTTCAGCTTCCGCGGCAACGATGTGGTGCGTGAAGCCATGCACAGCGCATTTCTGTACCATGCCATCAAGGCCGGACTGGATATGGGCATTGTGAATGCGGGTATGATTGAGGTGTACGATGAAATTCCCCCTGCCCTGCTGGAACATGTTGAAGATGTGCTGCTGAACCGCCGGGATGACGCTACCGAAAGGCTGGTAACTTTTGCCGAAACCGTTAAAGCCAAAAAGGAAGAAACGGTGGAAGAAGCCGAATGGCGCAAAGGCACCGTAGAAGAGCGTTTAACGCACAGCTTAATCAAAGGCATTACCGAATTTATTGAGGAAGATACCGAAGAAGCCCGCCAGAAACTGGCTGAGCCGCTGAATGTTATTGAAGGTCCGCTGATGGACGGTATGAATGTGGTAGGCGACTTATTTGGCGAAGGCAAAATGTTTCTTCCCCAGGTGGTAAAAAGCGCGCGGGTGATGAAAAAGGCCGTTGCCTATCTGCAACCCTATCTGGAAGCCCAAAAGGCCGCCAATCCCGGCGCCAGGGCACAGGGCAAAATCCTGCTGGCCACGGTAAAAGGTGATGTGCACGACATCGGGAAAAACATTGTGGGCGTAGTAATGGCCTGCAATAACTACGAGATAAAAGACATCGGCGTAATGGTGCCCACGGAAAAAATCCTGGCAGAAGCCCGCGAATGGGGCGCCGATATCATCGGCCTCAGCGGCCTGATTACGCCGAGCCTGGATGAAATGGTGCACGTGGCATCAGAAATGGATCGTCTGGGTATGAATACGCCCCTGCTGATTGGTGGCGCCACTACCAGCAAGGTACACACCGCTGTAAAAATTGCACCTAAATACAAGCACCCCGTAGTGCACGTACTGGATGCCAGCCGCAGTGTGCCCGTGGCCGGAAACCTGCTGAATCCCGAAACCAAACCGACTTTCGAAAAACAATTGCGCGAGGAATACGAGCGCATGGCTGCAGACCACGCCCGCAGGCAAAGTGACAAACAGCTGCTCACGCTGAACGAGGCCCGTGCCAATCGTTTTCAAACCTCAAAATCAGATTATATCCCCGAAAAACCCGCATTTACCGGTGTAAAGACCTTTGAAAATGTGGATTTGAAGGTGCTGCGTGAATTTATAGACTGGACGCCTTTCTTCCAGACCTGGGAACTGGCAGGCCGCTACCCGGATATTTTGCAGGATAACATTGTGGGAGATGAAGCCCGCAAGCTCTTTGCCGATGCCAATGAAATGTTGGATGAAATCATACAGCACAATAGTTTGCAGGCCAAAGGGGTTATTTTTATTTATCCGGCAAATAGCAAAGACGAAGATGTTACCGTGTATGCGGATGAGGCGAAAACACAGGTGCTGGATACCTTCCACTTCCTGCGTCAGCAAAGAAAAATGGCGGGTGGTATACCCAACATTTGTCTTGCAGATTACATTGCAACCAAGGAAAGCGGTATAACCGATTACCTGGGCGGCTTTGCCGTTACAGCCGGACTGGGTGCTGATGCCCTGGTGGACCGGTTCGACAAGGAAAACGACGACTATAAGAGTATCATGGCCAAGGCCCTTGCCGATAGATTGGCTGAAGCTTTCGCTGAATACCTGCACCGCGAGGTGCGCACCCACTGGTGGGGCTATGCCAATGCGGAAAC
>CANHQZ010000071.1 GCA_947463125.1 Flavobacteriales bacterium
GTTGTTGTTTTTGGAAAGCAGCAACCCCAACCGCGATATTCAGATATACATCAACAGTCCGGGGGGCAGCGTTTACGCCGGTTTGGCCATTTACGATACCATGCAATTTATCGGCTCCGATGTCGCCACCATTTGTACCGGCATGGCAGCGAGTATGGGCGCAGTCCTCATGTGTTCAGGACAAAAAGGCAAGCGCACCGCCCTACCCCATTCCCGTATTATGATTCACCAACCGTTGGGCGGCGCACAAGGGCAGGCATCCGATATCGAAATTACCTACAAGGAAATCAGCAAGCTGAAAAAAGAATTGTACGATATCATTGCTGTTCACAGTGGTCAAACCTACGAAAAAGTATGGGAAGACAGCGACCGCGATTACTGGATGACTGCTGAAGAAGCACGCGATTATGGTATGATTGACGAGGTTCTCACCAAAAGAACCAAATAATACCTGAACCTTTCACCCTTTGAGTTTGTTCTAACAAAGAATGAAGAATAAAACCGCCCATTGTTCCTTTTGCGGCAGAAAGAAAGACGAAGCCCTGATGCTCATTTCAGGGCTTGAGGGTCACATTTGCGAAATGTGCGCAGATCAGGCCCACAAAATTGTAGAGCAGGAGCTGGGAATGAAAGGTGAGGGCAAGGAAGATTTTCTCAAAGCCACCGATGATTTCAAGGTAAAACTCAGCAAACCATCGGAAATAAAGGAATACCTTGATCAATATGTAATTGGACAGGACAGCGCCAAAAAAGTAATGAGTGTGGCCGTTTACAACCATTACAAACGCATACTCAACGCCGGCAAAACAGCAGATGTGGAGCTGGAAAAAAGCAACATTCTTATGGTGGGCGAAACCGGTACGGGCAAAACCCTGCTGGCCCGCAGTTTGGCCAAGTTTTTAAATGTACCCTTTTGCATTGCCGATGCCACCGTGCTTACCGAGGCCGGTTATGTGGGCGAAGATGTGGAGAGTATTCTGGCTCGCTTGCTTCAAGTGGCCAATTACAATCCTGCCGCGGCTGAAAGGGGCATTATTTACCTTGATGAGGTGGACAAAATCAGCCGCAAAGGCGACAATCCGTCCATTACCCGCGATGTAAGCGGCGAAGGTGTGCAACAAGGTCTGCTTAAAATTCTGGAAGGCACCGTGGCGCATATTGCGCCCGAGGGTGGCAGAAAACACCCCGACCAGAAATATGTAAAAATTGACACCAGCAACATTCTGTTCATTTGCGGCGGCGCATTCGACGGCATTGAAAAAATTATTTCCCGCCGCATACAAAGCCGTGCCGTGGGCTTTAAAAATGGAGAACGCACTGAAGTGGCAAAAGAAGATGTGCTCAAACACATTTCGCCGGCCGATTTGAAAAAATTCGGGCTCATTCCTGAAATTATTGGTCGTTTGCCCATTATTACCTCGCTGGAACCGCTAGATAAAACGGCACTCAAACGCATTCTCACCGAGCCCAAAAACGCCCTCATCAGGCAGTATGAAAAGTTGTTTGAACTTGAAGGTGTGAATTTGAAGGTGGAAGATGGAGTAATTGATTTCATTGTAGAGCAAGCGCACGAAAACCAACTGGGAGCCCGCGGATTGCGTGGCATTTGCGAAAGCATTCTGCTGGATTACATGTACGAAAGTCCGCTTAAAAAAGGACAAAAAAACCTCACCATTACCGAAGCCGATGCAAAGGCCAAGTGGGAGGCGAATAAGAAGGTACACAAGGCGGCGTGAGAGGGTGGGGGCTCAACGCCACTTTAAACTTCCAAAGTATCCAGCAAAACCTCGTTTATCTTCAGAATTTCCCTGTTGTTTAGTTTGCCTCGCAGTTTCAGGAAACGGTCGAAAGAAATGGTTCTTATTTGGTGGCAAAGTGCATAACTATCTGCCGAAAGACCCGCTGAACCTTTCTCCAGTTTTACAATGGTATAGAAGGCATATTTTGGTTGTTTACTGGTAATAGGAATGACGATGGCCAATTTTAAATTTTTGAATGCCTTTATTATTGCACATGGACGATTATACCCCTGCTCATGACCTTTTACCTCGTTTGGCGGCTGTCCCAAATCTACATCTACTATATCACCCTTAAGCAAATTCATGGCCTATTCATCCATGAAACTTTTTTTAAATTCCTCCAAACCCATTTCGGCTAATTGTTTCTGCTCTTTTATAAATGAACTGTCAAGGTTATCTCCGGAAAGGTATGAACGACCTTTGGGGGGGCGTAAAATTCCAAATTCAGCCGCCAGCGCTGCATATTCCTGAGCCGCGTCAGCAACCAAAAAAGACAATTCATTGATGGTTTTGTTTGATACCTGAACCTCGCCGTTGTTGAGCAAATCTGCCGCCAGCATCACAAACTCAATATAAAGTGAAGATTGCGTCCACTCTGCCAATTTTCGTGCTTCCTCTTCACCTGGAACTACAAATGCCAAAGAAGCCAGGTAATGTTCGTAATTGATTTCGGGCAATTCTCTCTCTGCCTCCCCCTTCATGCCTGCATTGGCCTTCAACAAATTCTCTACTACCCTTCTATTACACCGCAAAGCAAAAAGTATATTTTCATTCAAAACAGTGAGTTCTTCATTCTGTGAAGGTTGTTCAAAATGTTCGAAAACATGCGCCATTATGTCCAGATATTCGGCATTGTTTTGAACAGACAGCCATTTTAACGATTTGATTCTGAGATTAAAAATAAAACTCAATATATCTACCGGCAGTTGTTGAATGGTTTGGCCGGAAATTAAAATTTTCTTGATGCTTTTAGAAAGCCGGTCAATGTCTTTTTTCAAAGGGTTCTCCAATACGGGGATAAAGGTTGTTCCTGAAAGGGTAACAAACAAGTTCGCTTTTGGTGATTGAAGCAGCCACAATATTCAAAATTACTCAAATAAATGTTAACAATCAAGCATACTGAACCCCGCTACGCGGAAATTATCAAATAATCAAGTTGTCAAATAAATCAAATAAATTCAATCCCTGAGGCAACGAACAGAGAACCCACTCCGCTTACTGCCGAGGCTCCTGTACACATCGCCATCGCCGTAATTCAGGCTACGATCCCAGGCACTGCTTGCACTGCCCTCCGAAGAACTCCACCAGATACCGGTCTTGCCAATGTAGTTGAATGAACCATAGACGAGACGGTAACCGCCCGGAAGACCGTTGAACCCACTGCTGTTGGTGCCGTTGCCATTGCCATACCAGCCGGTTTTACTTTTCATTTTTGCTCCGGCTATTTCGCTGCCGCCTAAATAATTGGTCAGTGATGTCCATTCCCCATCTGTTGGTATGTGCCATCCCTTAGGAGCAAGCCCCCGTAGGTCATTTACAGCATACCAATTGTACAACTTTCCATAAATTTTACCGTTTTCGGGGTTGTTGTCATAATAACACCATGCAGGTTGTCCTTTTTCTGATGCTGCCTTCCACTCCTCCGCTGTTTTGGCTTCGGGTATCACATCTCCGTTTCTAAATTTGCTTACATCCAAATTCTTCGCCATCCAGGTTTGGGTGCCTATTTGCACTTCTTCCATTTTTACCGGGCCGGTAGTGCCGGATGTTGGTAAACCGTCGACTTTTCCTTTTGGTACTCCATCGGTTTTGAGGCAACGAACAGAGAACCCATTCCACTTATAGCTGTCGGGCCTGTAGACATCGTCATTGAAGTAATTCAGATTGCGGTTCTAGGCACCGTTTGAACTGCTCTCCGTAGAACTCCACCAGGCACCGAAACTGCCAATGCCGTAGATACTTTCAACATGAGCACCGGCGAATGTACCATCGAAGCCCCGCAAACCGCCCGGAAGACCATTGAATCCACTGCTGTTGGTGCCGTTGCCATTTTCATACCACCCAGTTTTACTTTTCATTTTTACTCCGGCTATTTTGTAGCCGCCTAAATAATTGGTCAGTGATGTCCATTCATCATCTGTTGGTATGTGCCATCCCTTAGGAGCCAAGCCCCGTGGGTCATTTACCGCATACCAATTGTACAACTTCCCATAAATTTTGCCGTTTTCGGGGTTGTTGTCATAATAACACCATGCAGGTTGTCCTTTTTCTGATGCTGCCTTCCACTCCTCCGCTGTTTTGGCTTCGGGTATCACATCTCCGTTTAGGAAAGTGCTCACATCCAAATTCTTCTCCATCCAGGTTTGGGTGCCTATTTTCACTTCTTCAATTATTACCGAGCTGGTACTGCCGGATGTTGGTACACCGTCGGTTTTTCCTTTTAACCTGTACCGAGCTACCATGCCCATAAAATAGGTATTCCCCTGCCCCCCAATCGGCACAAGCCACAATTCCTGCAGTTCCCTGTTGAACTCCACTTCCTTCCCTTCTGTGTATTCTGTTACCAGCCCATTTTGCACTTCTACGAACTGCACATAACCGGTAATGGCACTCCGCGCCTGCAACAAGGTTAATCCCGACAATGCCGTTTGTGCCATTTGTTGGGTATAACTGTTGGTCAGTATCACCGGATTATCCCATTGCTCGTAACGCCTGCCCAAATATTGCACAATGCTGTCTTCTAAACTCCTTATTTTTCCGGTAATATGCACATTCAGCTTTTCCAGTTTTTCCTTGCTGCTCCCTGCTGTTACTTTTAAATTGGCCAATGTCAGCAAATCATTTACCGATTGTTCATGGCTTTTCAGCTGCTCTTCAAGAATAATAATTTCGGCATTCAGCTTTTTCTCATTGGCTTTGGCCTCTCTGTTCAGTTTTTGCACCAATACATTTTTGCCCCGGTTGTATGTTTCACCCATCGCCTGAAAACCACTCTCCGTATAGGCCTTGTAAATGGCATCGGCTTCATCGGCCTGTAAACCGGCGGCTATCAGTTTGCTTTTTATGTCCGCTTCGGGCAAACTCATGTCCAGCACAACGGCGGTGCCATTATCAACGGTATTGTTGTTGTTAGGTTTAATGTCGGTTTTAAGCGGACTTACCTCCACCGAAGCTCCAAAAACATAGTAATCCTGTTTTTGCGAAGTTTGGCTGTAAAATGGACTCCCCGAAACTGCCATTTTGCCCTTCACCCATTGTTTTATGGTTTTTTCCTGCAGCAAACCATTTTCAACCGTGGTAACAGATTTTATAAACGCACCGTTCAACTGGGGCACTGCCACTGCCGCAATGTTGTTTTGTGCCTTGCCTATCAACTCTTCTACATCGGTTTGAAAGATGGAGCCGCGGGGTATCACACAAATGAAGGTTCCCCTGAAACCCACATCTTCAAGCGATTTCTGCAATTCAGCAGGAATTTGTTGCGCGCTTTTGCGTTTGTCATCCAGTTGTTGCTGCAATCCGTTTATGTCTTGTATGCCAATCATCTGCTGACGGATACTTGCCATATCGCTGCGGTCGGTTTTAAACTTCAGCACCTGATTATCAACCCACTTGTTGTGGTTGTTAATGCGCAACTGCATATTCTCCCAGTACGATTTATCGTAGGGCTTGCTCAAGCCACTGTTTTTCAGTTTTTGGGTAATAATTTCTTCGGTAAAGGGGGCGGTGCCAACATACACGCCTTCGGGTTGGGGGTATGTTTGGCATAGCAGGGCATTAAATATACCCAGCGTTGCAAAAAGTAACAGTTTGCGAATTCTCATTTTTTCGAAAACAGAACACATGTTAAAAATCAAATTGCTCCAATTAGCAAGGGCAGAAATTTAAGAACAGCGGAACTGCTCTTTTTAACCCAGCTCCATACCTTACCCGATTTTTGAAGTTTCGATTCATCAATCACAATTTTACCATCTTTATAAATGGCATCTATTTTCTCGGTATTCACTCCGGCCGCCTTTAGTTGGTTCAGCAGATTCTGGGTATATCGCAGGTATTTCATGCTCAAGCCGGTGGTCCGAAATGCTTTTTCCATGTCCACAATTACTTCGCCTTTTTCGTTCACCAAATTGCTGGGAATGAGTGACAGGGCATTTTTAATGAAATCTTTTTGCTTGATATTGAGCAGAGGAACCGCAGCATTGCCATTTTCTTTGGAGGCCTTGGCCAAATCTTCCACCGTTTTCTGCATTATTTTATTCGGATCGGTTTCAGGAGTAGTTCCGGCCAAGTCTATTTTGCTGCTATCACTATTATTTTCTTCCTGTCCTTTTCCTTCGGTATTAATTTTGTCCTTTTGCTCTTTCCCTTCACCCCCTGTGTTATCAGCCGTGTTGTCGTCTTCTTTTCTGAAAATTTCTGCAAGTCCCCCATCGCCATACAAAGGCAGGCGCATTTTTACAATTACCGAGTTTGCACCTTTGGTTGTTGAAATAACCTGTGCCCCCCGAACAATGCCTTCAACTTCGGTTTTAATGGTCACATTTTCAGTAATCATGTTTTGAACAGTGGTGGTTTTGGTTACTTTTACATCGCCGGTAATTTCAAGCAAATTGGCCATTGCTACAGCTTTCGCGCCTTGTTCTGCCATGGATTCGGCCTGACCCGGAATTTTGAATTTTTCGGTATTAAAGAA
>CANHQZ010000072.1 GCA_947463125.1 Flavobacteriales bacterium
GCCCGCGGCTTCATTCCTGGAGAAAAGCGGAACCTTCACCAACGGTGAACGCCGTATTCAGCGCGTGCAGCAAGTGGTAGAGCCTTTGGATGGCACCACACCCGATGGGCAGATTATGGTGGAAATCATGAACAGAATGGGCTACGCACAGCCTGCCTACCACCCGGATACCATGCTACAGGAAATTTCGCAGATTGTGCCCTTCTTTGCCGGTGTAAAATGGAACGAACTGGGCGACAACGGCAAACAATGGCCTGTAGCCCCGGATGGTTCGGATACCGAAATTCTGCACACCGACAGTTTCAAGCGCGGTAAGGGCAAGTTTATTGCGGCAGAATGGCGCGAAACCAACGAGATTGTGAAGCACGGACAGGAGTTTCCGTATATCATCACCACCAACCGAGAGCTTGAACATTACAACAACGGCACCATGACGCGCAGAACCGGTAATGTAAAAATTCTCACTGAGGATGTGCTGCTCATTCACCCGGAGGATGCCGCACGCCATGATATTCAAAGCGGCGACATGGTTTGCGTAATCAGCGCCAGGGGCAAGGTGGACATCAAAGCAAAGGTAACCGACCAGGTAAAACCCGGCGTATTCTCCAGCACCTTCCACTTTCCCGAAATTGCGATGAACAACATCACCAGTTCTGAGTGCGACACCGACGCATTGTGCCCCGAATACAAGGTGGTGGCCTGCACCATCCGCAAAAGCAAAGGGCAGTATAAAGAACAGCCCGCGGTGGATTTGGTGTGAAAATACCTAGCTACAAAGGATAATCATTATAGCTTGGTCTTTGGCTTGCGGTACTTTTCTGTGAATAAAACGAATTACACCCTTCTTAAAACCTCGCACTGAACATTTAACTATTTATGATTAACGGATTTGTA
The DNA here is from genome assembly GCA_947463125.1 of Flavobacteriales bacterium. Taxonomy (GTDB): domain Bacteria; phylum Bacteroidota; class Bacteroidia; order NS11-12g; family UBA955; genus RGEC01. The sequence continues at coordinate 895 of CANHQZ010000072.1, forward strand.
TTGGAAATCAATAACGAAATTGGAATAGACTATGAAATTCCTTTGTTCCTTGGTTTTACTTTACCTGATGGATTGTCAATAAGGGGCCACAACAGCAATTATGATTATCAATCGTTGCATTTAATGGCAAAAATGCAGGGTTTTAAGGGGAGTGGGTTTAAAAACACTTTCCCTACTAGCGTCAAAATTCTTAATAACAACCAATTTCAAGAATTTGAATTTGATAATTTCTATCCGGATTTCACGGTTTATATTGATGGATTTGAAAATTACATTTCCATTGTCATTCCGCCATTTGCCAACGGCTTTTTCCAAGTTTTGCCATATTTTGAATGAATAATAAACGAAAAACCAGTTAAGACCAGCAACCTTCGGCAAGCTCAGGATGACATTACAAGGACTTAACGATTAACAATCCCAAACCCCTCAACTCTTAATCTTTCCCCCGCTGCCCGAGGGCTTTATCCCTGGAAATGAACCTTTACCCGTTGGCGCAGGTGAACTTCCACTGCCGGCCGGTGGCCTGTTTTGCGGTTGGGTTTCATTATCCTCAGTGCGCTTATATTCTCTTGCAGGCGCTTTTGGAGTAACCCTGCGGATATTGGTTGGCGAAATCTTTTTGCCGGTGCTATCGCAGTTGCAGGGACACATGGGCAATTCCTTCCAGGTATTGGTGCTGCTGTCGAAATACTGGTAGGTGGGCTGGGTGAAAATGTATTGCGGCTCGCGGTAGGTAGTTTGGGTGTTTGTGGCAGGCTCATAGTTTTCATCATCACCCAGGTTAAACAATACCCCAAACTTCACCTGATAATATTCGGGCGTCACACTTTTCTTCACCAAATTGTAGCTCAAACCATTAAAGGAGCTTTTGTCAAGATCCACTATTTTGGCATTGCTGCCGCTCATCCAGTCAAACCGGGCATCCAGAGACACTACATCCGAAATACGCCAGCGCAACCCCGCTCCGGCTCCGGTCATAAAACTCATGGACGTAGCTGCATTAATAAGGTCGCTGCTTTCGGTATTGGCCAAAGGAATGTAGCTCTGCACCTTTTGGTTGGTGCTGTAAAACCGGGGCCCGGCGAAGAAATTCACATAAGGAATCAACTTGTATCGGGCATATTCTATGTGGCCGCGGGCAAAAAAGTCCATGCTGAAGGTGCTGAGCCTTGTCCAGCCGCTGTCGCCGTTGTTGGTATTCAGCTGTACATTGGTTTTGTTCCCTTTGCCGTAAAATTGCATTCCCCAGTCCAGTCCCAGATAGCCGCCGAACGGTGAGGCCGGCAACAAATTGCGGCTCATGAGCTGAATGTTAAAACCGGCGTTGTAGCGGTCGCTATCTTTCAATGCGGGCGTGAGTGCGTGTTGTGAGGTGTAATGGATGCCAATGAAACCGTCTCGGAACGTGTAATCGCTCTTCTTTACAACAGGCCTTGTAGTTGAGTCTGAAGATTTTTTTATGGCAGGTTTCTGAGCTATTGGTTCCGAATTCTGCTTTATTTCCTCCATAACGTTTTCTTCCGGCTTATTCTTCGCAAATTCTGCAACAATAGCAGCGGGTATAGTTCCAACCCCTGCTTTTGATGAGGGTTTCGCTTTTTCGAAAACAGGCTGCCCGGAATCAAAATTTTTCATTCCAGCGGCAAAATGAGTATTAACATTACCCACAGTCGGCACGTTCGTGCTTTCCTTAAGATCTCCTTCTTTGCTGTCCGCTGAAGGTTGAACGGTTTTAAGATTTTTTTGATCGGACACACCCTCTAAACCCGAATTTTTGCGATTCTCCCCCTGGCCAATGGCAATCAGGGCTGCGGTGGTAAGTAATGTAACTATACTCATAATTATAATGTTGTTTTTTTTGTTTCTTTTTGGAATGATTGTCAACACAACCTTATCATCCTCATCCAGTTTCTCCCGCATGCGCTCCCAGGCATGGTCAGAGTATGCCTGTTGCTGATCAAGTAATCCCTGCCTGAATAATTCTTCAATATTATTTGGGTTGTTTTTATTCATTTCTTCAGGTGGGGATAAAGTTGAATTAATTTTGATTGCAATAGCTTCCTTGCCTCTGCTGCATGCCATTTTGAGGTGCCCTCTGAAATCTCCAGCATTTTGGCTATTTCCTTGTGGGTAAAACCTTCAAGGGCGAAAAGATTAAATACGGTTCGGGTGGCATCGGGCAGTGACTCCAGTAATTTCAGCAACCCGTTCACTTCTAATTGTTCGCAGGCATTCTCAACAAGCTCAACATCCGCATCCAGACCATCCAGTGATCCTGTTTCAATGTATTTGATACGTTTGCGCACGAAATCTAATGCAGCATTTCGTACAATATGATAAACCCAGCCGTCAAAACTACCGTTGCCCTTGTACTGTTTTAGGTTCTTAAAAACATTGTAAAACCCGTTATTTAAGGCTTCCAAAGCATCGTCAGGGTTGGGATTAAATCTCAGACAGGTGGTCATCATTCTTCCGTAGTATTTGCGATACAGCATTTCCTGAGACCTTCTGTCATTGGCCAGACAACCTTCAATCAACGCCGACAAGCCTTTGTCGTCAGTATCGTCGCTATTGAGATGTGTTGTTATGGTGATGGTGAGTGGGCTCACAAATTGGCTGTTTGATTAGAATGACGAATTGTTTTTCAAAAAGGTTGGGTATATTTTAAAAAATATTGAATCCATAGAAACCTTGCACAAAATGCTCATCGATATTGTGTAATACAATAATTGGGCAACTTTCCCCTATGGGGTTACGGGGATTGATTTAACAATACTGCACAAAATCATTACCGCGTATTTTTCGTAACTTTGTGAGGCGGAACCATGGAATTCAACCCACTCACAGCCATCAGCCCGGCAGACGGCCGTTACCACAAAGCCACACAAGAATTATCCGGCTATTTTTCTGAAAGCGGCCTTATCCAATATCGCATTCGGGTGGAAATAGCTTACCTCATTGCTTTGGCTGAGTTGTCCGTTCCCGGGGTTGATTTTTCAGCATTGCTTAAAAATACCGATGCACTTACCCAATGGAGCCACAAGCTCTCTGAATCGGACATCCTCAGGGTGAAAGAAATTGAAAAAACCACCAACCACGATGTAAAAGCCGTGGAATATGTGGTGAAGGAAAAGCTGGATGCCATGGGCCTTTCAGCCTACCGCGAATGGGTACATTTTGGCCTTACCAGCCAGGATGTGAACAATACAGCCGTTCCGCTTAGCATCAAAGAAGCGCTGGAAAATAACATCCTGCCGCAGCTGCAGGCAGTGATCAATAAACTTTCGGAAATGGCAGCTGCATGGCAGCACATTCCCATGCTGGCCAGAACCCACGGACAGCCGGCCTCTCCTACCCGACTGGGCAAAGAAATCAGGGTGTTTGCCGAAAGGCTGCAAAACCAGTTGGCATTGTTGAACACCATACCGCACGCGGCCAAATTTGGCGGTGCCACCGGCAATTTCAATGCCCACCATATTGCCTACCCGAAGGTAGATTGGGTGGCTTTTGCCAACGGATTTGTTAACAATAAACTGGGACTGAACCGCAGCCAAACCACCACCCAAATTGAGCATTACGATCACCTGGCGGCCCAGTGCGACAATTTCAAGCGCATCAACACCATTCTCATTGACTTCAGCAGGGACATATGGACCTACATCAGCATGGAGTATTTCCGTCAGAAAATTAAGGAAGGCGAAGTGGGCAGCAGCGCCATGCCACATAAGGTCAACCCCATTGATTTTGAAAATGCAGAAGGCAATCTGGGTATTGCCAATGCCTTGTTTGAACACCTGGCCGCCAAACTTCCTATCAGCCGTTTGCAGAGAGACCTCACCGACAGCACGGTGCTTCGAAACATAGGCTTGCCCTTTGCACATACCCTCATTGCCATCAAAAGCCTCATGAAAGGCATGGATAAACTGCTGCTGAACGAAGTTGCCATTCAAAATGACCTGGAAAACAACTGGGCAGTAGTGGCAGAAGCCATTCAAACCATTTTGCGCAGGGAAAATTACCCCAACCCTTACGAGGCATTGAAAGAACTGACCCGCACCAACGAAAAAATGAACAGGGATTCATTCGCCCGGTTTATCGATACCTTAGACGTTTCTGATTCCGTAAAGCATGAACTCAAATCCATTTCTCCGTTCAATTACACAGGGATTAGCGAAGGTTCCAGGTAAGCTGCTGGAATTTTTCTCGAAGCCGTTGGTTAAAAAGCGGTTGAGAATTTTTACCTACATCGCACTGCTTGGATTGATGCTGATGTTGGTCCTTTGGTTTGCCTTCAGAAATCAAATTTTGCAAATGGCCTGGGATAAAGCAGTGGCTAAAACTGCGAAAAAAGGTTATACGCTCGCCTGCGCTGACAAAGGTTTTTCGGGGATATTTACGGTAGGTTTTGACAGCCTTCACCTGCATAAATCAGGCAATACCCTCTTATTTTCCGAGAAGCTCTCAGTTTCCGTGGATGTATGGCAATCCATCTGGAACGGCCCTACCATCGGAGGCATTAAGCTGATTAACACCAAAATAACGGCCATCAATGATGAAACAGGCTGTAATTATTGTGGCCTGATTGAAAAGAGTGAGCGCAGTCAAAAATCAAAAGATCCGATGGTACAAAGGGTTTTCAACCTCATAAAACGTGGACTGGCCAAAGTTCCGGGAACCATAGAACTGCAGCGTGTCAGCGCGGAATATCGCGATTCAGGCAACCGTATGGGACTGGAAATACCATCGTTGATTTATGACGGAGATGATATTACAGGCACGCTGGGTATTCTGGAAAACGACAAGAAAAACACTTTTAGCCTATCTGGAGATTTGGACCGAAGCGACATTACCGGCTCGCTGGTGGTGGAGCCTTCCGGCAATGGACAAAATGAGCTTCCGTTTCTCAAAAGCAGGTTTGGGGTAAGCGCCGGTTTTAAGAAGGCTGATTTCTCCCTTGAAAATTTCGATATGAGCGGAGGCGTGCTTCAAATACAGGCGAAAGGCGCCGTGCAGGGCATTTTTGTGAACGACAAAAGACTGGCCGACACCAATGTGGTTATCAGAGAGTGTGCAGGAACGCTGGTAGCCAAGCTGGGCAAGGATTTTATTGAAATAGACAGCAGCAGCAATTTAAAGTTGAATAAAATCAGCACGTTCCTGTATGCAAAAGCCGATCTGGGCGATCACAAGCAATACGATCTTAAGTTTAGGGCAGAAAAAATAAAAGCCAGTGATTTTTTTGAATCCCTGCCCGAGGGTATGTTTCAAAACCTAAACGGCATTAAAGTTTCCGGCGAACTGGAATACCGTATGGCAGCGCATCTGGATGATAAAAAACCCTTTGACTGCACGTTCTTTAGCGAGCTAAAACCGTATGATTTCAAGATTGTAGAGATGGGGAAAACAAATCTCCGTAAGATGAACGGCGAATTCCGTCACACCTTCTACGACCGTGGCAAACCGGTGCGCAGTTTTATGGTTGGTCCGTCGAACAGCAGCTTCACCCCTATCTCGGAAA
>CANHQZ010000073.1 GCA_947463125.1 Flavobacteriales bacterium
AACGGCACCATGATTCTCAGAATTGAGGATACCGATCAGAACCGCTTTGTGCCCGGTGCAGAGGCTTACATCATCGAAGCCCTGAAATGGGTTGGGATTGAAATTGACGAAGGTCCGGAAAACGGCGGCCCGCATGCGCCATACAGGCAGAGCGAGCGTAAGGGCATGTATGCGCAATACGCGTACGACCTTGTTGAGCGTGGATTTGCCTACTATGCCTTCGATACGGAAGAAGATCTGGAACAAATGCGCAAAAGGCTCGAGGCAAGCCAGATGCAGCCTGCATATGACAGCATCAGCCGCATGAGTATGAAAAATTCGCTTACATTGCCTGCAGATGACGTGAAGGCAAGGCTTGAAAGTGGCGCTCCGTATGTTATTCGCATAAAATTGCCCCGAAAAGAAGAGATACGTTTTCATGACAGTATCCGTGGCTGGGTTACCGTAAACAGCGCCCAGCTGGATGATAAAGTGCTGCTGAAAAGCGATGGTATGCCTACGTACCATTTGGCCAATGTGGTGGATGATTACCTCATGGGTATCAGTCATGTTATCCGGGGTGAAGAATGGCTGCCCAGCGCCCCGTTGCACGTGATGCTTTACCGTTATTTAGGCTGGGAAGAAGTAATGCCGGTGTTTGCCCATCTGCCCTTGCTGCTCAAACCCGAAGGCAACGGAAAACTTAGCAAGCGCGATGGAGACCGCCTCGGATTTCCTGTGTTCCCATTGCAATGGACCGACCCCAAAACCGGCGAGGTTAGCAGTGGCTATCGTGAAAGCGGCTATTTCCCCGATGCCGTGGCCAATATGCTGGCGCTCCTGGGATGGCACCCCAGCGATAACCGCGAATTGTTTTCCATGGATGAACTGATTGAAGCCTTTAGCCTGGAAAAAGTGAGCAAAAGCGGCGCCAAGTTTGATGTTCAGAAAGCCTTCTGGTTCAACCAGCAATATTTACAAAAGAAATCAACGGCAGAGGTAGCCTCAATGATTGGGCCCCAGATGTTTGCCGCAGGGTATGAAGCCTCGGATGCTTACCTGGAGCAGGTAGTGGTGCTGATGCGCGAAAAAGTGCAGTTTGCCAAGGATATTATCACCGAAGGAACCTACTTCTTCGTCAAACCCGACACATACGATGCCGATGTGGTGTCAAAAAAGTGGAAACCGGAAACCGGATCGCACATCGATGGTATCAGACAAAAATTTTCTGTGCTGAACGAAAATGCGGCTGCTTTGGATTATGAAAATGCCTTCAAGGCATATTGTGAGGAAACCGGGGTGAAAACAGGTGAATTGCTTCAGCCTCTTAGGCTTGCTGTGAGTGGTAAAGGTGCCGGTGCTCCTATCTGGGAAATGATAGCACTCATCGGGAAGAACAACATTCTCATCCGCCTTGAAAATGCAATAAGTAAAATTTCATTTTCAAAACCCTAAGCAATCCGTTAATTTCGCCAAATATCTCTTTTCGAAACTATATACGATAATGAAGAACTTTAAATTGATGAACCTGATTGGCGGCTGGGCCATGTTTGCCATAGCCCTCGTGGTGTATACCCTGACCCTCGAGCCCTCCGTGAGCTTGTGGGACTGCGGTGAATTTATCAGCGCCGCATACCGGTTGCAGGTGGTTCACCCGCCCGGAGCCCCTTTCTTCCTGATGATAGGTAGGCTGTTCTCGCTTCTGGCCGGATCTCCCGAGAAAGTCGGATTCTGGGTGAATATGCTTTCTGCCGTTTCCAGCGCAGGTTGCGTAATGTTCACCTTCTGGATAACCACCCACTTTGCCGACAGGATTGTTTCTGCCGACAGAGACAACCGCAATTTTCTCATCATTGCATCCGGTGTGGTGGCTGCGCTTTCCAATACCTTCATTGATAGCTTCTGGTTCAGTGCCGTGGAAGCAGAGGTTTACGCTTTAAGCTCTTTCTTCACTGCCCTGACATTCTGGGCCATCCTACGCTGGGACAGACAGGCCGACAGTCCGAATGCAGACCGCTGGCTGGTATTTATCGGTTTTGTAACAGGTCTTGCCCTGGGCACACACATGCTTAACCTGCTGGTAATTCCTGCAGTTTGCCTGGCGTATTATTTCCGTCGTTTCCAAACCACTACCAAAGGGGTATTGCTGGCATTTGGCGCTGCTGTTTTGGCTTTGGGTTTTGTTATGAAGATCATTTATCCGGGTATTCCATGGCTTATTTCGCGCACCGACAAATTATTTGTAAACGATTTTGGCATGCCCTTCTACAGCGGTGCCATGTTCTCTGTGTTTGCCATTTTTGTGGCTTTGGCTGCGTTGTTGTGGTACACCCACAAAAAGGGTCTGAAGAACTGGAATACACTGCTGCTTAGCATTACCTTTATTATCGTGGGCTATTCTTCCTATGCCATGGTAATTATCCGTTCTATGGCCAATCCTGCCATTGACATGAATAACCCGGAAGATCCCTACAAGTTCTACGGTTACATTACCCGTGAACAGTATGGAGACCGCCCGCTGGTAAAAGGTCCGTTTTTCAACGCACCTCAGGTAGATTTTGAAACCACCCACAAAAAGTACTTCAAGGGGGAAACCAAATATGAAGAGGGTGGTGAAAACTATGAGCCCGTATATGATGAGGAATTCATGACCCTTTTCCCCCGTATGGGCAAAAGCAACAAACCGGCTGATGCCAAAGGTTTCCGCGAATGGGGCGGCATGGGTGAAGTGCAGGCAACCATAGAGGAATTAAGAAACAAAGCAAGTCAAGGCAAACTTACTCCCCAGGAACAGCAGGATTTGCAGTACCTGGAATATGAAATACCCTCCATGGGTAACAATCTGCAGTTCTTCTTCAAGTACCAGATTGGTCACATGTACATTCGTTATTTCATGTGGAATTTTGTAGGCCGTTTCAACGATCAGCAAGCGGTAACCGGCAATACCCGTTTTGACGGCAACTGGTTCTCGGGCATTGGCCCTGTAGACAGGCTGGTGGTTGGCCCTAAAAAGGATTTACCCGATTACTACAAAGACCAGAAAGGCCGCAATGCATATTATTTCCTGCCTTTGCTGCTGGGAATTCTTGGTCTTCTTGCCCATTACAGCGCCAGGCGCAAAGATTTCTGGCTGGTGATGACCTTATTCCTCTTTACCGGTGTGCTTATCAACGTATACATGAACCAGCCACCCTATGAGCCCCGTGAGCGTGATTATTCACTGGTAGGTTCATTCCAGACTTTCTGTATCTGGGTGGGTCTGGGTGTGATTGCGGTAGCAGATTTGCTGACCAAGCGCCTGAAACAGAACGCGGCGATTGTTTCCGCCGCCGCCTGCACCCTGCTTGTGCCTGTGAACATGGCTTATCAAAACTGGGATGACCATGACCGCAGCGGTCGCTACATCGGGATAGATATGGCGAAAAACTTCCTCAATCAGCTGGAGCCCAATGCCATTCTGTTCTGTAACGGCGATAATGATACCTATCCGTTGTGGTATGCTCAGAATGTAGAAGGCATCCGCACCGATGTGCGTATTATCAACCAGAGCTTGCTGCCTACAGAATGGTACAGCTCGGTGTTGCTGGATAAGGTATATGATTCCGAACCGCTGCCGCTCACCGTTACCAAGCGAGATCTGCAAACCGGCAGTTTTGAGTATGGCGTGGAAATAGACCGCACTGACGCCAGGCCAAAATCACTGAGAGCCATGATTGATGAACTGGTGAAAGCCAACAGAAATGAAGGTTCCGAAAATGTAAAACTCAATGGTTTCTCAGCTTACTTGCCCATAGACAAGGCCGCCGTGGTTAAGGCCGGTATGGTTAGCCCCAAAGACCAAAACCTGATTGTGGATACGCTGAAATTCAATATTGGCGGCAACTATATTACCAAAGGTGATATAGTGGTGTATGACCTGATTGCCACCAATGCTGCACAGGGCTGGAAACGCCCCATTTATTTCACTTCGGTAAGCGGCTATGATTTTAATTTCCTGAACAGTTACCTTCAGCTGGAAGGCCTGGTATACCGTTTTGTGCCGGTCAATGGTGGTGCTGACGGTGGACAGCCCCGCAAGATCAATGACTATCTTACTTATCGGAATCTTGTGCACAAGTACCGCTACTATGGTATGAAAGAGAAAAAGAACTTCTACCTGGATGACAAAGCGGCCTATGTGCCCGGTGATTTGCAGCAAATGTCACTGATGCTGGCCAAATACTATTACTCTGAGGTGGATAACTACAATACCTACATGAAAGCCAAGGACAGCCTCAATATTACGGTGCCTCCTCCCGGATTCAGGGACGTAGCAACCTTTGAAAAGGTAATGGGCGACAGCGTGGAAGTATACCGCAAGCGTGGTATTGAAGTGATTCACAAAATGCTTACCGAGATGCCCGAAAAAGTATGTCCGATTCGCCGCGACATCAAAACAGAAATGGGTATTACACTCATTAATCTGGGGGATGTTGAAAAGGGCAAACAAGTACTTAACAGGGCTATGGAAGAATGTGTTCAGTTTGCCAAATATTTCAGCCGCTGGGATGATGAAGAATGGGCTCAGCGTGAAATTGGCAACAGCCAGTACCTGATTCAGCAATCCATGTTGTTTGCAGGCCAGAAGGGCATGAAGGATCTGGAAACAAAGTATAAAAACATGCTGCAAAGCATTGCACAATAATTTTCAAAACCCCGCTTTGGCGGGGTTTTTTTATCATGAAGAAAGGTAATTTTATTTACGGGATTCACCCGGTGGAAGAAGCCATCCGCTCCGGTCAGACTATAGACAAGGTTTGGGTGCAGGAGGGCACGGTAAACCCGGCATTGAGGCAGGTTTTAGGTTTGTTGCGCGACCACAAAATTCTATGGAAGCAGGTGCCGGCCGAGCGCCTGAACCGCATGATCAATGGCAATCACCAGGGAATTATAGCAGCGCTCTCGGCGGTTGATTTTGCCACCATAGACCAGGTTGTGGCCATGGCCTATGAAAAAGGGGAAGATCCCTTTCTGATTGTCCTGGATGGTGTTACCGATGTTCGCAATTTTGGAGCCATAGCGCGCAGTGCCTACTGTGCCGGAGCCCATGGTATTGTGGTGCCCGAAAAAGGCGGTGCGGCCATCAATGCCGATGCCGTAAAAACCTCAGCAGGCGCTCTGATGCATCTTCCCGTATGCAGGGTACAAAGCCTGTATCATGGATTGAAACTGATTAAAAACAGCGGTTTGATGCTGGCGGGAGCTACCGAAAAGGCCACAACATCCCTGCATGAAGCCTCCCTTACCGGTCCTGTTGCCCTGATTCTGGGTGATGAAGAAAAAGGCCTTGCCACCGATACCCGCAAACTATGCGACGTACAATTCCGCGTTCCTATGATGAAAGAAGGTGTGGGTTCCCTGAATGTATCCGTTGCGGCCGGCGTTGCGCTCTATGAGGTGGTGCGGCAGCGCAGCCTGAAAGATTAACGGCCTGTAAGCATGAGTTTCTCTGTATGTCTGTAACCCGGACTTTCCACGAGCAGTTCATATACTCCCGGGGGTAAATCAGCAGTGCTGATATTCCCGGATTTACCCTTCAGCTGAACAGATTTTAATTTTCTGCCGGTGGCATCAAACAATGTAACAGCAGCGTCTGTATCGGTTTGATGATGAGTGAAGGAAATCAATATCTCGTCGCTCTTTGCATTTACGCGCACAATCGGCGTTTCGCCCTGCAAATGCTGCGTATGGCAGATTTCGCTGTATTGAATCGCTCCACTACGCTCTGCGTGTTTGATACGGTAAAAGTTATGGCTTAAGGGTGATGCATCGGTGAAATGGTATGTAGTGACCGAGTATGAGGGTAATACAGGTGTTTTGCTTCCCAGAGGCTTCCAGATGTGTCCATCGGAAGATCTTTCGATGGTATATATGCCGGTAGCGGGCTCTTCACTCACACCCCAGCTCAGTTGTACTTTGCCATTGTGGGGTTTGCAGTGGTGAAACAGCCAGTGAACAGGCAGGGTAGAAAGTTCGCCGCCCGTAAAATCGCTGAACGATGTTGTGTTGTTGAAAGTCAGGGTATTGTTGTTTACATCGGCCTGA
>CANHQZ010000074.1 GCA_947463125.1 Flavobacteriales bacterium
GATGAGTTTTCCTTTAAGGGTCGTGGAAGACTACCACGTTGATAGGCTACAGGTGTAAAGGCAGTAATGTCATAGCCGAGTAGTACTAATTACCCGTAAGCTTACCAATTTATAATGAATATCGTCATTACTTATTTCCAACATTTGTCATTGACCATTAAAGATCTTATGGTGACTATGGCGCAGGTGTCCACCTCTTCCCATCCCGAACAGAGAAGTTAAGCCCTGCAGCGCAGATGATACTGGGGTAACACCTGGGAAAGTATGTCGTCGCCGACCTTTTAAAAAACCCGCCTTGAGCGGGTTTTTTGATTTTAACGCTATTTTAAAAATCAGGGTAAACTATTTTCAGTCTTCCTGCTTATTTCTTCTCTTCAGCTTTGGCCGCATCCCAGAATACGTCCATCTCGGCAAGCGACATATCTTTCATGTGTTTGCCATTTTCAGCAGCTTTTTCCTCTATATATTCAAACCGCCGTTTGAATTTTATATTGGTTAGTTCCAGCGCATCGTCCGGATTGATACCACTTTTACGCGCATAATTAATTAAAGCAAACAGCAGATCACCAAATTCCTTATTCTTTTCTTCCGGATTTTCGGCTGTTTCAAATTCATGTAATTCTTCCTTTACTTTTTCAAAGGCTTCACCTGCAGTATTCCAGTCAAAACCAACACTGGAGACTTTTTCTTGCATCCTGTAGGCTTTAACCATAGATGGCATACTTTTGGGCAATCCTTGAAGTACACTTTTTCTCTCAGAACCTTTTTCCTGCAATTTAATTTGTTCCCAGTTAGCCTTTACAGTTTCAGTATTGTTGGCCTGTACATCGCCATAAATATGAGGATGGCGACGTATAAGTTTATTGCATAATTCATCAATGACATTTCCTGTATTAAAATATTGCTTTTCATCAGCAATCTTGCTGTAAAATATGATGTGCAGTAATATGTCGCCGAGCTCTTTTTTAACTTCTTGAACGTTGTTTTCCAGAATCGCGTCGCTTAATTCGTAAATTTCTTCAATGCTCAGATGCCGAATACTCTCCCATGTTTGTTCCCGGTCCCATGGACACTGAGCACGAAGCTCATCCATAATGGTAAGTAAGCGGTCAAATTGTTTTAGAATCTCTTCGCGGTTCATACCGCAAAGGTAACTATAACCCCTACAGGTTAATACGGGAAACCCTGTTAAGTAACACCAAATCAAGTAACGTTATGGCAACCATAGCTTCAACAATGGGTACGGCCCTCGGCAAAACACAGGGATCGTGCCTGCCTTCAGCAGATAATACTGTTTCGTTTCCATCTGTATCTACTGTTTTTTGAGTTTTGCGAATCGTGGATGTTGGTTTGAACATTACATCAAAACATATGGGCATCCCATTAGATATACCTCCCTGGATGCCGGCTGAATGATTGCTCTCAGTGACTATTTCTCCATTTTCAGAGATAAAGGCATCATTCATTTCCGAACCTTTTAGTTCTGCAGGATTGCTTCCCATATTGAACCCTTTTACCGCATTAATACTCATCAAGGCATGCGCCAAGCGTGCAGATAGTTTATCGAAAACCGGTTCGCCCAAGCCTGCCGGTAGGTTTTCTATGTTACAACAGATAACTCCACCCAGTGAGTCGCCCTCATTTTTTGCGCTCAATATAGCTGATTCCATAAGTGCTGCAGCTTGTGCATCCGGACAGCGGACAATATTTATATCCACCTGATCTCTTTTTTTGGGAATAACCGAAGGACTGGACGAAATGGTATGAATTTGTTTAACCCATGCAACTATATTGATATCTGAATAAAGCTGTTTCAAGGCGAGTTCTGCCAAAGCACCCGCTGCTACCCAGCCGGCCGTGATCCTGGCACTGCTTCTGCCACCACCACGGTAATCTCTGAAACCGTATTTGGCATCATAGGTAAAGTCGGCATGGCCGGGACGGTATATGTTTTTCAGATTATCATAATCAGCAGATTGCTGATCTGTATTGGGAATCCAAATGCAAATAGGACTGCCCAGTGTTTTGCTCTCAAAAACTCCGGAAAGAATTTCGAATTCATCCTGTTCTTTTCGCTCCGTTGTGATAGCACTTTGTCCTGGCCTCCTGCGTTGCAGTGCATAGGTGATAAAGGATTCATCTACTAAAATTCCCGAAGGGACTCCGTCCAGCAAAACGCCTACACCCTTGCCGTGGCTTTCACCGAAGCTGCTTACCTTAAATATACTGCCAATGGAGTTAGAGGCCATCTTCTACAAATTTAACGGTCTATATTGAACCATGGGCTCCATTGTTGCCAAAAACCGGGAAAAGATTTACCTACGCATTCCGGATGGTCAATGTTTACCTTGTATTTAAGTCCGAAAACAGACATGGCCATGGCAATGCGGTGATCGCCATGTGTTTTTATATCAAGCTGAGCACTCGTCACCCTATTATTATAGTATGATAAAAAGTATGCCCCGTTTTTATTGCCTAAGATAGCGCCCGTTTGCTGAAGATTTGCTGCCATGGCTTCCAGACGGTTGCTTTCTTTAAGCACCAGGTTTTCCAGGCCGGTAAATGAGGCATTGATGCGTAAAAACGCACAACTTGCCATCATGGCAGGAGCGCAGTCCGGGTGGTTTATCAGGTTGAAAACAGGATTGGTGTTGATATTTCCACTATTCGTGATAAGAACACCATCCTCAGTTTGGGCGGATGAAACACCCAGTTCTTTGGAGAAATCGGCCAGTGCTGCATCTCCCTGCATGCTTTTTAATTTCAAACCTTTGAGGAGAATGTTCATTCCTGGGTTACAGGATACAAGCGAATAAAAAAATGCAGCAGCAGACCAGTCCGGTTCTATTTCCAATGATTCCGGAGGGCAATAGAATCCTTCTTTAATAATAATCTTTTCATTACTTAAAAAGGTATTAACGCCAAAAGTCTGCATTACATCTGCTGTTAAATGAAGATAGGGAAAGGAAGCAGGTTTATTTACTAGCACAATTTCCTTTTGTCCCGGGAACAGAGGTGCTACAAGCATCATGGCCGAGATATGCTGGCTGCTTTTTGAGGCATCTACCGCTATGCTGCTAAAACCATTTATGCCTTTTTCAATTGCAAATTGGTCATGGTTTTCCTGTACAACAGCACCACATTGTTTCAATGCATCGATTAAATCGCCATGAGGGCGCTGCATAAGTCGTTCTGAACCCGACAAGGTGCAATTCAGGTTTTTTGCTGCAGCAAAAGCCATGAAAAAATGAAGGGGCGTGGCGCCGTCTTCAAAATGGAAATTGGACACATTGGTATTTTGCAAAGCATTTAGCAAATGTCGTGTATCATCAGAATCGGATAAGCCTGACAGCCGTTCTTCCGAGATTCCGCATAAGGCAGCTGCTATGAGCATCCGGTGGGAGATGCTTTTTGAGCCCGGCAGAATAACCTGGGCATTTTCTCTGTAATCTGTTTTTCTATAGAGTATCATGCAAGTATTGTAGCCATGCCTTTGTCATGATGGGCTCAGGAATGCTAACCGGTTCGCACGGTTTGCCTATGGCTGAAATAAGGCTGCATACCACACTTCCAGACACTGATTTCTTATCTTTTGCGGCAATAATGTTTAACTCGGCGATATCCTTTTCCGTATAGTCAACCCGCTCAAAAAGGGGTAAAACAATTTTTTTTACCGTGTGCGACAATCCATTTTCACAAATCTGCAGTGCTTCGGCGGCCATGGTTTCAATAATCATTCCCGCGGCTACAGCCCGGCCGTGTGCAAGTATTTTGCCATTGTTTAGATACAGCGTTTCCAAAGCATGCGCGGCAGTATGTCCGAAATTAAGCATCGCCCGTATGTTATTCTCCGCAAAATCTGCGGTTGTTATTTTCTGTTTGAAAAGCGTATTGGCTTCAATAATCCTGGTCCATGAAGGAATATCATCTTTTTTTGGGAATCCTTTCCCTTCAATATCATTCCAGCCATTTCCTGACAGCAATGCATGTTTAATAACCTCCGCTTTGCCGTTTGTCCATTCTTCATCCGAAAGGGTAAGTAAAAAATTCGGATCAATAAAGATTGCATCTGGCATGCGGAAGGTCCCAATGTAATTTTTCAAACCGCCAAGATTAATTCCATTTTTTCCACCAATGCCTGCGTCTACCATGCAAAGAAGTGTGGTAGGTATGTAAACCACTGTGATTCCACGCTGATACACAGAAGCAACAAACCCTCCCAGATCGGTAAGGCTGCCACCGCCCAGACAAAACAATACAGACCGTCGTGTGGCGCCATGCTCTGTGAGTTCGTTCCAAATGCGCTCGCAGGTTTCCAGGGTTTTTGCCGATTCGCCTGCAGGCATTTCCAGCAAATGACTGAAAGGTATGTCGGAAATACGGGGGAGGCAGTATTTTTTTGTTTCGGCATCGCACAACAAGAAAATCTTGTCCGGATTTGTGCGGACCAGATAATCGCTTACCATTTCAGTAAGGGTGTTTGTAATGCAAATCACGTTTTGATTTTTTCGTAACGGTTGCTGTTCTGGCTGTCCATTTTGCGCAGCAATTCCAGGATGCTGTTTTTCTCAATTACTGGAGCCTGCTTGTATATTTCCACAATTTCGGGCCATTTGGTAGAGAAGAAAACCCGTGTTATCAGGTTGTTTGGGCTTAGTGTAAACAATTCTTCGAGACTTTTGATGGAAGCCGTAATCTCTGCTCTTCCGAGATCGGTATTTTCTGCCATTCTGTCCATGCCTTTTCTGTGGTAAGCATATGTGAGTTTGCGTGCCGCCAGAAATCGGTTGTTGTTTACCCCGTCAATCAGGTTAAAACGGTTTCGCTGTCCTTTTCCATCACCCTGATTCCAGCCCGGTTTTCCCTGCATGAGACCACCAATATTCTGAGCTTTCTGAAAAAACAGGGATCCGCTCAGTTCTCCAAAACTGTCGTAATCATACCCCAGGGCCATGTAAACATAAAACGCAAGCAGGCTGGTCAGGTCATTCACATTCTGGTTTTCCTGGAAATCCAGCGGTTCGAACTCTCTGTAAGCAAAAGCAACATCTTCATCGTTAAACGAAAATACCGTTGTTTTATAGTTGCTTCCAAATACTGGGCGCGTGCTTTGTACCTGAAGTGTGGCAACAAAATCGGAAGCGTTGGATATTCTTTTCACTTCCAGGAAAAGAGACATTTCAATTTTCTCACGTGCTTCAAACGCATCTTCTGTCCATTTGCGCGTGTTGATGAACTGCTGAATAGAATTTTGAAGTGTGGTAAGAATCTGCTTGTTGGTGAGTTGAAGACTGGGTGCAATCACCTGCACATTGGCCTTAATCTCCTGCGCTCTTACATTTGACAGCAGCAGTAGCAAAAGAGAGAATACCAGGCCTATCTTTTTCATATATCTGCAAAATTACCCGAAAAGTGATAATGTGCGGCTTGTTTTACGATTTGTTCCGCAACAGCCTGTTTGGATAGCAAGGGATATGCCCGTTCGGCACCGTGTTTGTCAAACAAACTTACTTTATTAGTATCATGGCCAAATCCTGAACCTTGGTCAGAAAGGGAATTTAGGACGATGAAATCAAGATTTTTACGGATTATTTTTTCTTTTGCGTAGGCAACGGCATTGTTGGTTTCAAGCGCAAATCCAATCAGTGTCTGCCCGGCTATTTTGGTTTCTCCCAGTTCATGCAGTATATCCGGGTTTTTTACCAGATCCAGCGTCAGGTTTTCTGTCTTTTTAATTTTCTCATCTGCCCGGTTTACTACCTTGTAGTCTGCCACGGCCGCTGCCATTACAATTATGTCCGCATTTTTTGAACGGGTCATGCATGCATTCCGCATTTCCTCTGCAGTCTGAACATTCACCCGTTCAACATTTTTCGGCGTTTGTAAAGCTACCGGTCCTGAAATCAGGGTAACGGAAGCACCGGCTTTGCTGAAAGCTTCTGCCAGCGCATATCCCATTTTTCCGCTGGAGTGGTTTCC
>CANHQZ010000075.1 GCA_947463125.1 Flavobacteriales bacterium
ACGATGGCGGCAAAACCTGGACACCCTGCCAAAGCATGCCCAATGGCTACCGCAGTGGGGTTTGCGCACACAAGCGCGGCAAAATATGGATTTGCACGGGCCCCAATGGCAGCGATTACAGCACCGATGGCGGCAAAAACTGGAAACCGTTCATTTATCTAAAAGGCTTTAATGTTTGCAGCATTCGGGGTAATTCCCTTTGGCTGGCCGGCAAAGTACCTGCCCGCGTTCGGTTGAAATTTTTGCTTAAAGTGCAGCAGGTGGCCGAAATTATTCGGTCTTCGCCTCGTGGTACTCCTCCTCGGTATTGATTTGCCAGAGGTTGTCCTTGCTGCTGATACCCGCTAAAATATTATCTACCGCCGTCATGGCCGTGAGCATGCTGTGGTCGCTGTTGTTGTATTTGTGCATGCCGTTTCTGCCGATGAGATAGAGATTCTCCATCCTGTTTACATACGCAATCACCTGCGAAAATTCGCTGTAAGAACCCGTATAAGCCGGATAGGTCTTGGGCATGCGGATAAGCGTACTGTCCAAAACGTCTGATGCATCCAGCAATCCGATTGTTTCCATTTCATGAACCGCCATGGCTTTGAAATCCGCATCAGACAAGCTCCACAGGGCATCGCCCTCGTTGCAGAAATATTCCAGCCCCAGCCACACGGTTTGGGCATCGGCCACCAAATACGGACTCCAGTTATTGAAAATCTGCAGGCGCCCGATGTTAACGCCCCTTTCCTGAATGTAAATCCAGTTGTCCTGCAGCATTCCCGGTTTCAGCTTTTTACAAAGCAAGCCCACCGTAATAAAATCCCGGTAAGGCAGCGCCGTAGCGATGCTTTTCACCTTTTTATCGGTTTCAAAGGAAAATGCCTCAAACAAATCTTTCACCGGCATGGTGCTGAAGACCAGGTCTGCTTTGTATTCCACGGGTTCACCGGCTGCATTTTTGGCCCAAACGGAGCTAATTCCCTGTGGCGACCCATCCAGTTTCATGACGGTATGTTCCACAAGAATGCTACCGCCCATTTCCTGTACTTTTTCGGCCACACGCTCCCACATTTGTCCCGGCCCCAGCTTGGGATACAGGAATTTTTCTATGAGCGATGTTTCCGTGTCTTTCTGCCCAATATTCACCGGCTTTTTGCGGCCCAGTATCTGCTTAAATGCATGAGCCATGGCCTTGCTCACCGACAACCCTTTCACGCGCTGTGCGCCCCAGTCCTTGGCTATTTCATGGCACTTGAATCCCCAAACTTTCTCTGTATAATCCTTGAAAAAAGTAAGGTACAATTCCTTGCCAAAACGGTTGATGATAAAGTCTTCCAGGGTTACTTCGGGTTTGCGCGGAAACAATCGTATGGCAGCATAACTGAAGACAATTTTAAACACCCGCACCATTCCGAGGTTTCTCAAGGTTTGCAGGTTCAGCGAAACCGGATAACTGAAGAATTTACCTAAAAAATAAATTCGGCTCAGGCGGTTTCTCAACAGCATTACCAGCTGTGTTTTTTCGGGATCGGCCTCCTTGCCTGCCACCTCGGTCTCTTTGCCGTGGTAATGGATGTGGGTATGGGAAGCCCCTTTCTCCAGCGGCATCATGGACATCCACCATTGCATCACGCGGTCGCTTTTGCTAAAAAAACGATGTCCGCCAATATCCATGCGGTTTCCCTTGTAATTCACGGTACGCGAAATGCCGCCCATGTACGTGGAGGATTCCAGCACCGTTACTTCATATTCTTCGCTTCGCGACAGCAACTCATACGCGGCTGTGAGCCCTGCAGGTCCGGCTCCGATAATCACTGCGTGTTTTTTGTTGCTCATACCCACCTAAAAACCAACAGCGATAACGATTTCGTAATTTATTTACTGAAAAAATTGTATTTCAAAATGCACCAGATGGCCCGGAATCCGTCTTTCCAGCCAATCTTCTTGCCTTCCTCGTAGGTGCGGCCGTAATAGCTGATGCCCACTTCATAAATGCGAATTTTGGGGATACGTGATACTTTGGCGGTAACCTCCGGTTCAAAGCCAAATCGCTTTTCTTTCAGCTGAATTCCCTGAATGATTTCGCGGCGAAAAAGTTTATAGCAAGTTTCCATATCGGTCAGGTTCAGGTTGGTGAACATATTGGACAGGAAAGTGAGCATTTTATTGCCAATGGAATGCCAGAAAAACAGGATGCGGTGGGGATTTCCGCCCATAAAACGGCTTCCGTAAACGACATCCGCAAATCCATCCAGGATGGGCTGCAGCAGGATGTTGTATTCGTTGGGATCGTATTCCAGGTCGGCATCCTGAATGATAACAAAATCTCCGGTCGCTTTTTGAATGCCGGTGTGCAAGGCTGCGCCTTTGCCCTGGTTAACTTCGTGTTTGTAGTATTGAATATTCAATTCCGGATTGTTGCCCATGTATGCCTGGATGGCTTCCTCGGTATTATCCTTGGAGCAATCGTTCACAATGATGAACTCTTTGGCAATATTGTCGCGGAGCGAAACCGCCTTCACCCGATCCAGAATCAGGTGTATGGTTCTGCCTTCGTTGTAAGCCGGAATAACAATGGAAAGTGTTGACATTGCACAGCAAAACTAATTAAACAAACCCAAAGGCGTGATTATATTTTCAAACGGCACTGCATAAGGCCCGGCACCAGAAAAATCTTACCCGTGGCCGATTCCACGCAGCGGTAGCGGGTTCGCATGCGTTCGCCTTTCACAAAGGTGCGCCCGTCTTTGGTTTCAAAGGCCGTATTGGCGGGCACTTCCTCCACCAAAACCCAGGTGGTGTCGGCATCGTATTTGCGCAGGGTGCGCACCAGCTGCGGACTACTGCAGCTGCTGGCCTTGGGATTGGCCAGATACGTGTTCAGGGAATGGTGCACATCCTGCGGCAAAACATCCACCTGAAAAACGGGTGTGCTTACCTCGCGGAAAAACCACTTCCATTCCTGTCCGTGTGGCTGCACGCGGCCCCGGTGCTTCTCGAAATTCAGCAGGTGCGCGACTTCGTGCAGAAAGGTGATGAGAAAGGCATACGGATTTAAATCCTTGTTTACGCTGATGCGGTGGTTTTCGCCAGCCGCGGGCGGACGGTAATCGCCGTATTTGGTTTGCCTGGGACGCTTGATATGCAAATGAATGCGGTGGCGCAGCAACAGCTCGGTGGCGTATTCTTCCGTCCCCAAAGGCAGGTACTTCTTCAGAACGGCCAGCAGTTGTTGCTTTTCAGACATTAGAAGTTTTTGAGGGCCAGTTCGCTGATGGTTTGGCCAATGCTAAGGCTGCTGGTAGCTGCGGGCGATGGCGCATTGAGCACATGCACGCAGCCTGGTGCTTCACGGATGTAAAAATCGTCGATGAGACCGCCGTCTTTGTCGCAGGCCTGGGCGCGCACGCCCGCACCGGCCGGTTCCAGGTCTTCTTCCCTGATTTCAGGAACCAGACCCTGCAGTGCTTTGGTAAACGCCGCTTTGGAGAAACTGCGGTAATACTCGCCCAGTCCGGTTTTCCAGTATTTCAGCGCAACCTTCCTAAAACCCCGCCACAACAGGCTTTGCCAAAATTCTGACCACTTAAACGAAGTGCGGGTATAACCCTCGCGGCGGAAAGCAAATACCGCATTTGGACCCGCTTCGATTTCACCGGTAATTCTGCGGGTAAAATGCACACCCAAAAACGGGAAGTTGGGATCGGGAACGGGATAAATAAGATTCTTCACGAGATATGCCTTCTCCGGTTTTATGCTGTAATATTCGCCGCGGAACGGGATAATGCGTACATCCAGGTTCTGGCCTGCCATTTCGGCAATTTTATCGCAGTACAGACCGGCGCAGTTCACCATCAGTTTGCACACAATGGTTTTGCTTTTGGTGATAACCTCCACGCGGCCCTCCTGCGCTTCCACGCCGATTACCTTGTGAGAGGTGAGAACTTGACCGCCAAGGCTGATAAACTTCGCAGCTATTTTTTCAGAAACGAGTTTATAATTAACAATGCCCGTCTGCGGCACAAAAATACCTTTGATGCCCTTGCAGTGTGGCTCACGCTCCTTGATTTCAGCTTCGGTAAGGTATTGCAGCCCGGCAAGGCCATTGTCTACCCCGCGCTGATAAAGCTTTTCCAGCTGCCCAATTTCTTCCTCTTTGGTGGCAACAATTACCTTGCCGCACAGATCAACGGGGATGTCGTTTTTCTTGCAAAACTCCAGCAGCATATGGTAACCGCGAATACAGTTTTCGGCTTTCAGGCTGCCGGGCTTGTAGTAAATACCCGAGTGGATTACGCCGCTGTTGTTGCCGGTCTGGTGCGATGAAATGTCGGCTTCCTTTTCCAGCACCATCACGTTCAGTTCAGGGCGCTTTTCTTTGATTTTAAGGGCTGTTGACAGGCCGACGATACCGCCGCCTACCACCACAATATCTGCTTGCATAATATTGAGTGCAAAATAACCGCAGTATTTTATTTCATGGCAGGGAATTTTTCCTCATTTTGACAAAGTCATCCCAAAATTCAATTTTAAATCTCTTCGTTTTGCTGAGCTCGAACAATTTTTTGCCCGATGCTGCATTCAAGGCAGCGGCGTTTTTCGCAGTATAGCTGTTGCAAACCCAGCAATGACTGGCTGTCGTAGGCACTGTTGTTTTCAAAGCCCATCTCCTGCCAGCTGCGGGTGATTTTGTTGGATTCGGGGGGCAATGCCGACAACATATCCAGGGCTTTTTCCTGAAGGGCGGCATCGTTGTGGTAATGGGCATGCGCAAAGCGCAAAGGCAAAATGGCGTTGATGATCAGGCCCTCAAGGGTGTCATCGCCTGCGGTGGCGGAGCGTTGCGTACATTCGTAATCAAAGCGGTAGTGGGTTTCCCAGTAGAAATGCGGTTTTTGGCGCAGAAAACCCTTGAGTTCCGCAATAGACTCCACTTCCATCATCACGTTGAAAAGGCCGGTTTGTTCCAATACTGCCGAGAGTTGGGCGATGCGCAAGGTAGGAAAATTGGGTGGCCTCAGCCGGCCAAACTTCCAAACCGAAGCAGGTAGCGGCTGCAGGCTGTGTTTCTTTTGCAAAAAGCGGTATTCGGCAAACATCTGTTTGGCATAATCGTCTTTGTGTGCCGCGGTGAGCAGCCCGCTTTGCCCAAACAGCAATGCCTGCAGTTGTTTGGGATTATGGCGGTATTTTTGGATGAGCGCATACGGCACCGCGGTGGTCAGGGATTCCATGGCATCGCCGTTTACCAGCCGTCCCAGGTAGCGGGCCATGAGTTTATAGAGCATTTCTTCCCAATGAAATTGCGTGGCATTACCCATAGACAGCACCCTGCCGGCTTTTTGCCACATGCGTTCAGCCAGGGCGCGGTGTTTCATGCTCATGGCGGCGGCGGTGAAGGTTTGCGGATTGTGCGGTTTGCAGGGCACGGAAGCCAGGCTTTGGCTGAGGGTTTGCCAGGTGTGGAGATATCCGGCTGGAATGCGGTTGCGCAGTTCAAGGCAAGGGATGAGAGTGCCGTCTGTACGGAAAATATCCATATCGTGATGGAGCACCACGTGCAGAAT
>CANHQZ010000076.1 GCA_947463125.1 Flavobacteriales bacterium
AACCGCATTAAACACGGTCATTCCCGATCTTCAAAAATCCCTGGAAGATAAAGTATGGACAGATTTTGAAATGCGTTTTCAGCAAGTACACAGCCAATTTTACGAAGCCCTGGACAATCGATTCCCGGATCTATCCACCAACGAAAGACGGCTATGTGCATTTTTAAAGTTAGGCCTGAACACCAAAGAAATAGCAACCATAACTGGACAAACCCCAAACAGCATCACGGTAGCGCGCACTAGGTTAAGAAAAAAGCTGAACCTTGACAACACGGAACTTGCACTGACCCGGTTTATAGAAAGCCTGGACTAAACTGCAAATTTATTTCTATTATCTTTCTGATTTTCTATTTTTTACATTTCTATGTATTGATAATGTAAGACTCATGTATTGATGATGTAATGAGGGGCTTATCGGCTGCTATTTTGGCGCTGTTTAGCTTTGCTAAAAGACCTTATTTCGTTTATGACCCTCCCTTTCAAAACTGCTTTTTTATCGCTTGCATCGATCTTGTCGGCAATTTTGTCTCTACATGGACAGATTTCCCCATCAGGATACACGTATTCTGTTAATCCTTCCGGCAGTTACCCCGATTCTGGGGGAGAATTAATCGACGGAACAGCATCAGTAACGGCGTGGCCCAATTCAACCACTGGGGCAGCCTTTGCCGGATGGAATTATACAAATCCTACGTTCACCTTAAACTTCAGCAGCACCGAGAAAATTACCGAAATCAGGGTTTGGGCCGCAGACAGTGACGGATCGGCAGGTGTTGCTTTGCCCTCAAGCATTACCCTTAGCACATCAGATGGATTTAGTAAGAATTTTACTGTCACGAACCCTAGTGGTTCAGGAAATTCAGTATCCATCAATCTTCAAGGGTTTTGCATTCTATCAAATAACGTTACAGTAACTGTAAACAGAGATGCCAGCCAACATTGGACCATGATTTCCGAAGTACAAGTATATGGACCTGGTTCAAGCAGCATCAATCTTGGAAGCACTTCCCATGAATTTTACTTTGGAACCAATAATAATCTAAGCAATATCATCAGCGGTTCAGGTGGCAGTATCAATAAAACTGGTTCTTCAACGCTTACAATTGAAGGCAACAACACCTACACGGGTGGAATCACAATTACAAACGGGACCATTAAACTAGGACATAACAACGCAGCCGGATCTGGTAACATTTCTATTCTTGGCAGTAATATCGGCGCCAGAGGCACACTGGATTTTAACGGTTTTAACCTATCCAATAACATTACGCTATCAAACCTAGGAACGGGTGTAAATACTGAGGGGATAATTCAAAATACCAATACCAGTGGAGCTTCTACATTGTCTGGAACGCTGACCCTAGGAGGTGAAAATTATGTGGGCGGAAATGGAGATTTAATCATCTCAGGTCTCGTTTCAGGAGGTAGTAACAGCAGCTACTCGATTTTCAAGCAAGGAACCGGAACTTGGAAATTCACTAATAACAATAACACTTTTGATGGATTCTATTACCAAACTGCTGGCACTACCGAGGTTACTTCTCTGGCAAATATTAATACTGCGAGTGCGTTGGGCAAGCCCACCAACAGCACTTCAAACAGAGTAGTTTTTGGCTACAGTTCTCAAAATGGCACACTTAGATTTGTAGGTAGTGCAGCATGCTCGAGCGATAGGGCTTTTATTATCACAGGAAGTTCCGGAAATACCCATAAAATTGAGGGATCCGGCACTACCTCTTCGGCTACACTAACACTTTCAGGAAACGTGAGCATAGATAACAGCTCGGCGCAAAGTATAGTTTTGGGGGGTAACAATGCAGGAGAAAACATATTTTCCGGAGCAATCCAAAATGGCAGCGGAACACTTACACTATTGAAAGACGGCAGTACCACATGGATACTCACTGGAACAAACACCTACACTGGATCTACAACGATTACATCAGGCACTTTTAAAGTAGGCAACGGGGGCAGTGGTGGTGAACTGGGCGGTAATGGCGCTATTGCCAATAGTGGAACGCTGGAGATTAATAAATCAAGCAATTTGACCTTGAGTCGAATCATTCAAGGAACCGGTAATTTCAACCATTCTGGTACTGGGATTACTACCTTATCTTCAACAAACACCTACACCGGTTCCACAACCGTCACCCAGGGTGAACTTAAAGTAAATGGAAGTATTGCAAGCAGCAGCCAGTTAAGTGTGTCCTCCGGTGCCATTGTTTCAGGAACCGGAATTCTCCCCACCAGCACCATCAGCGGAATACACAGCCCCGGCAGTAGCCCTGGCCTGCAAACCTTTACCGACGGACTTACCTACAATACCGGTTCACAGCTTAACTGGGAACTCAATAGCAACGCATCAGGCACACGCGGCACCGATTTTGACGCGGTGGATGTTACCGGTGGAACCCTCACTATCCAAAGCGGCGTTACCTCCAATCTCACCTTCAATGCTACCGGCTCCGCCGTAGACTGGACCAACAGCTTCTGGAATTCAGACCATTCCTGGCTGGTCTTCGACAACGCCAATGCACCCACCGCCAGTAGCGCTATTTTCAGTACCATCAGCGTATCTGCCGATATCAATAATATCTCACTAAACAATGCCGCAGGCAGAAAAAGTGCTTATTTCTACTGGTCAAAAACCGGCAATGATATTTACCTTAACTATGTGGCCATCGCACCCGCCGTTACGTGGACCGGCAGCGTGAGCACAGACTGGGGCAATCCGGCCAACTGGTCACCCGCTGTTTTGCCCTCCTCCCCTACCAATGTTACCATTCCCAATGTAACCAACGACCCTGTGGTTAACCTCGGCTCCACTGACCCTGCTACTGCCAATGATGTGACAGTAGAAAGTGGCGCTGTGCTTACCATAAATAGCGGAAAAGTGCTGAATGCCAGCGGTAATGTGCAACTGACAGGCAACTTCAGCAATGCAGGCACCTTGTCTTGTTCCGGAACCCTTACCCTTGACGGATCATCAACACAAACCCTGGGCGGTACCCTTACACTCAACAACCTGACCATTAACAACAGTGCGGGGGTTACCCTTAATACAACCATTAATGCTACCGGCACTCTGACCATGACCTCGGGCAACCTTACCCTCGGCAGTTACAACGCCACATTTGCAAATGTGAGCAGTGGCGGCAGTTCATCTTATGTAAAAACCTCAGGCAGTGGACAACTGAACACAGTCATAGCCTCGGCAGCAAGTCTTTCTTTACCTGTGGGAAACAGCGCGTACAACCCCGTCACCATCACCAACAATAGTGGTGCCAGTGACAATTTTAGTGTGCGTGTCTTAGATCTGGTCTACTACAAAGGGCTTGATGGCTCTGCCGGACCCGCACAGGAACCGCATGTCACCCGCACATGGGTACTCGGTAAGTCAAACCCTAACTCAGGCTCTGGCATTGACCTCACCTTTGGTTGGAATATTGGTGAACTCTCCTCCCCCGCCCCTACCTCCTTTGCGCTCTATGCATTCAATGGTGGAACCAATAAATGGGATAAACTTTCCGGAAGTAGTGTATCCGGCAATACCCTTACCTACACAGGTTACACCGGCAGTGTGGGACTATTTGCCATAGGCGATGATATTATAGCTCTGCCCATACCCAACTTGCGTTTGTCAGCAACATCGAAGCAACAAGGTGTACTAGTAGAATGGTTAAACCCCGATGAAGACAATATAAACTTCTACTCATTGCAACACAGCACCAATGCCCTGCAATGGAAAACCTTGGTACAGCAAACATCCACGAGCAAAGGAAGGTATTCATTCCTGCATCCAAAACCTGAATCCAATATTAACTACTACCGCATTCTGGCCACCCGCCGAAACCAGCAAACAGACACCTCCGGGATGGTAGTGGTGATAGGCCAAAAGTCGGATGCTGCATTCATCTATCCCAATCCGGTAACCCACGGAGTACTACATTGCAACCTAACAGAACCTTCATCTGCAGCACTTTTCAACAGCAGTGGCAAGCTCGTTTGGAAAAAAGAACTGCCGGAGGACCACTCCGTGATGGATGTAGGCCACCTTCCTGCAGGCGCCTATTGTTTACGGTTATCAGGGCAATCCATAAGCATTTTAATCCCGTAAACGAAATATGATTAAAACAAAAAACCCCGCCTAATTTGACGGGGTGTTCTGTTTTTTGTGGAGGATAACGGAGTCGAACCGATGACCTCTTGCATGCCATGCAAGCGCTCTAGCCAGCTGAGCTAATCCCCCAAACGGACTGCAAATTTAATACTTTACTGCTTACTTGCGCAACTTTTTTACAAAACCCACCACCGCCTCCGCTACCCGTGCCGAAGCTCCGGGTCCGCCTACCATGGCAGCCAGCTTGTTGTAATCATCCAGCTGTGCCTGCCGCTGATGGCCTGCCACCAAACCTTCCAGCTGCTTCCCGATTTTTTCAGCCGTAAAATCGGCTTGTATCAGTTCCGGTACCGCCGGTTTGTTCAAAATTAAATTGACCAATGAAATGTAGGGCACCTTAATCACCCGCCTGCCGATGGCATAGGTGAGCGCCGCCACCCGGTAGCAAACCACCTGTGGCACATTCAACAATGCCGTTTCCAGGGTGGCTGTTCCGCTGGTAACCACTGCAGCAGTGCTGCCTGACAATACCTTATAAGTTTTGCCTTCGCACAATTCCATGTTGGGCAACAATGTATAGCGGTTGTAAAACGAACGGTCAAAACTGGGCGCTACGGCCACCCTGAAGTTCCAGTCAGGTTTCAGGGCCGCCAGCTCCAGCATCACGGGCATGGCATTGTCTATCTCGTTGGCCCTACTTCCGGGCAGTAACGCAACATTTACTTCATTATCGGCATATTTCGATTTAGATGGCTGCAATTGATGAAAAGCCGCTATTTCATCCATCACCGGATTGCCGACATAGGTGGCATTCACCCCGTGTTTTTTAAAAAAATCTATCTCAAACGGCAAAATGGAGTACAACGCATCCACATTGGCACGAATGCCTTTTACACGTCCTGTGTTCCACGCCCACACCTTGGGGGCAATATAGTAATGCACCGGAATTCCCTTCGTGTGCGCAAATTTTGCCAGACGCATATTGAATCCCGGATTGTCTATAAGCACCAGCACATCGGGCTTCCAGGCAGCGATATCTTCTT
>CANHQZ010000077.1 GCA_947463125.1 Flavobacteriales bacterium
AAACGCACATAGCCTTCTGACTGATTGGGCTTTGATGTATCATCAAAATCCTGCACCTGGTTTTGAAAAAGTCCCCTGAGTCCAAACTCCCATTTCTTTACATCTACTCCATACTGAAACCCGAAACTGCCTCGATGATAGGTGCCTTTATTTACCAGGGCAAGCCGGTATTCAGCCAGCAAGTCCAGGTTTTTTACCACCTTGCGCGAGCTGCCCAGGCTGATATAGGAACCGTTGTAGGTTTTCAGGTTGTTGATGGTGCGGTACTGGTAATCGGCTTCCAGCTTCCATTTTTTGGCGGGAGCACAGTTGAAGGACAGTGCATACCATCCCTGCATATCCACGGGATCGTTGAAGGTGGCTTGTCCCGCAGCAGTAGCGCAAAAAAGCAGCCCAATGAGCCCGGCAGCGGTTTTATTCATAAAACACCTCTATCAAAGCGGTATCTTTCATCAAATCTACCTGCTTTATTTCCACCGATGAAATATTCAGTCCTGTGCGAACCCGCAGGTCGTCTATCAATTCCTGCCGTCTTTCCGGCACAATCAGCCTGATGTTGTCGTAAACCACTTCTTTGCTTTTGTAGTGCTTCACCAGGGCATTGCCATCCAGCAACAGCGATGCGCCAATCAGGCAACCCGCGGCGAGTCCGAAATCAGGCAGACCGGCGCACATTGCCGCAAACAGCCCCAGGCTGATGCTCATAAACAGGTAGGTCATATCGCGTGAATCCAGGCCTTCGGTTCTGTATCTCAGCATGGAAAACACGGCAAACAGACCAAACGCCGCGCCGGTGCTGAGGCTTACCTTGTTGAGCACCAGCGCCACAAAAAATATGATGAGGTTTACTGCAAAAAAACTGTGTAAAGGCCCGTTGTTCTTTTTCTTGGAACGGTAAATCCACAGTATCAGGATACAAATGGCAGCTGCATTGGCCAGGAGCCTCAGCAGCACGGGGGTGTTGAATAGATCGGTACGGTTAAGAATTTCCATGGGCGGTAATTTTCTGTATCTGTGTAAGGGTAGGTTTAAATGCGTTTTGTTTCAATTCAGGGTGCAAGGTAGCCATTCCAATACAATATTTGCTTAAGCTGCAGGGCTTTAGACCCAATGGTTTCATTAAGCCTGCGGCTGAGGCGACTTGCTGTTTCTCCGATTTAAATTCCAGTATCATTAGGTTTGAAAATGAAACATCTGCGCTGCCGTTGTTTGCCCTCAGGTTCATATCCAGGGTGATTTTCAGTGGCAGAGATTTGTGCAGGAATGTCATTCTTTCGTAGTCCACAAAAAGGGCCTGATATAGTGCACTGTGGGTGTAAGGACTTTTGGAATCAATAAAAACAGCCGATTCATCCGGCGAAGGATTGAACAGTCTGTGTTTTAATGTTCTGCCGTCAGGTGTTTTTTCCTTCACCTCCAGCCAAAATCCATTTTCGCTGCCATACTTGCGTTTGCGGACTTTATAGCGATGTGCACGGTCACGGTGGTGCTCATAAAACATGTTGCGGTCTGCGGTATCCCAGTATTCTGTGGTATAATGCCACACGCGGTTTCCCTCATTTTCCAATATGCAATAATCTTCGGAGAGCCTTTGCAAGATTGCATCCATGACGGAATCATGCGCCACGAATTTGCTGTCGTTGCGTTTTTCCCAGGCTGTTCTTTGGTTTAGGGCCTGCAGATTCAGGGTTTCAAAAGTCTGTAGCGGAAAACCCATCAGGGTACAAACTGGTTGAGCAATGAAATGCGGTTGCTGATATGGGTTTTTAAATTGGCTTTTTCGGCCACAAAAGCATTCTGACTGCTCAGGTGTGTGTATTTGGGCTGTTCTCCATTGGCGCCCACCACAAACGGTGTAATCATGGTATGGTACTTCTCAATGAGGTTGTCCATATCGGCCTGTTTGAAGAATGTGTTTTTGAAATCGCGCATGTGTGTTTTGTAGCGGTTAAAATAGACACCGTCATTGGCCACAAAGTTGATTAAGGGCCAGGTTGGGCTCACCTCGTTCATTCGCAGGGAAAGTCCCGTCATGCCACCGGGTCCGCCGCCACCACCTGTTGTTCCGGTAATACCCGGACTTTTGCTCAGCGCCTCGTTGTTGTCCCACGGAATCCAGGTGAGTTTGCGGGTACTGTGGTTATATAAATAGTAATTATGAGCCATTAAACCGTAGGTGTCCCAGTTCACGATGCTGTTGTTGATGGCCAGGTATTTTAGGAAATGGTCCATGTCAAACCAGGCTTCTACACCTTTCCTCCAGCCCACGCTATCGGTGGTTCTGAGGGGCGAATTGAGGGCTTTGATAAAATTGGATGCATCGCTGAAGTCTGCTGCAACCCCATTGTTCTTCTTGTCGAATTCTGCCATGATGAACGTTGACAGTTTACTTTCAGGTTTATAGATATTTCCGCTTTCCTGGCCAAACTGGGCCTTAATCATATTGTCTTCGGGAAACTCCACGGCGCAGTATACACCGCAGTATTTCAGACCGGCGCCAAAATCAATGAAAACCTTGTAAAAGGCTGTTTGAGGTGTGGGGACTCCGGCCTTTCTGAAAATATCGGCTGTGATTTTCTCCCTGATCAGGGAATTGTCTTTAGCACCGGGCGAAAAAGAAATGCCGTTAAATCCATAAAAATGCTGATCGGTAATCTCGGGGAACTGGTCGGCAAACTTATCGAAATTGAGTCTGAAAGGAAGTTTGTAAATGCCCGCACGCCAGGCAGCATTTAGGGTTGAATTGCCTTTTAATCTGAAACCGACGTTGTTCCATGCTTTGCCTCTGAATTTTACAGTAACGGGAAAATAATCGGGCTCGGCCGAAACGCCTCCGGGAGGCAGGCCGCCTGTGCCGGCACCAAATGTGCTTCCGTATAGCGCTTTCATATTGGCCTGCATAGCAGTCCAGTTTTCTGCACCCAGGTGTATTTCCAACTCGTTTACCGATTCCTGCGGAAATACAACGGAATAATCGTGTGGCGAATTGCCGTGGCTGGCATCGGTCCAGTCGGGGTTCGGGTTACCGCCGGTAGGGTCTTTGCGTGGGTCCTTTCTGCAGGCCCAGTTTGCGGAAAGCAGCACTGCAAAAAGAAAAATGAACCATTTTTTCATGTTTTGGTAAACACAAAAGTAGGGTAAAACAGCGCATTTTAGTTAAAAGTTAGAAGTGCAGAGTCAACAGTTTGGGCGCGGTTGCTATGTGTTCTACAGGCTTTGCATGACAACGAATAAACGAATAAACGAATAAACCAATAACCAATTAAACCTTTACCCCTATTCTTCATCTTATCATTAAATCCTAAAACAAAACCCTTATGAAAAATTCTAAATTAATTGTCAGCTTTTTAGCCGTAGCCTTTGGAGGCATGATGTTCGCCAACGCCCAGACAGCCCACAGGGTTCGCAAAGACCGGGCAGAAGATGTAAGAGACCGCCGCGAAGACCGAAAGGACCGCCGCGAGGATGTGCGCGACAAAAGGGAAGATGTGCGTGATGCCAAATTCAATGGTGGTCGCAGAGATCGCAGGGAAGATGTGCGCGACAGAAGGGAAGATGTTAGAGACCGCAAAGAAGACGTGCGCGACCGCAGGGAGGATAGGAGGGACCGCAGACGCAGGGGCTGATAAAACCTACGGTTGGTCTCGCTTTTCCCATAGTTGGTCTTTGCGCAGCGAGACCAACTATGATGCCTCATGATTCCCACAACCTCAGAAATTCGAACTTGGGTTTGCCTTCCAAATAGCTGCTTGCAGAACTCAGTTCAAACTCTTCAGGCCGTGTTGTTAGTTTCCATTTTTCCTGCAGTGGATTGTTATGGATGTATTTTAGTTTTTGCCAAAAAATATCGCTATGTACTATTTGAATCCATTTGGGGCGTCTCTCCCAAAACTGATAATTTCTGTCACACTGGGTGGATATGATTTTGGATAATATTGGGTCATTCATTGATTTCATCTGCCTCAATATTTGTTGGGCAGTGTACTTGAGGAATCTGTGTTGAAATTTTAGTCTCATTTCGGGATTTATTCCAATCAGAAAATGGACATGATTAGGCATAATGACGAATCCATAAATACTGAAATCCTCCGCTTTGCTGAAATAGGTTAAGCTGTCGAGAATTACCTGACTATGGTTTCTGTGTTTCAATAGTGGTAGCCATGTGTTGCAGGTAGCTGTGAAGAAGTATAGACCGTTTATATATTCAAACATGTCAGTAAATAATGGTTGGTATCACTCCACTTCGTTGCGTGAAGACCAGCCATGGGACGCGGTGGTTGGTCTCACTCCACTGCGTTGCGTAAAGACCAACCATGGGAAACCATTGGAAGCCACAGAAACCCAAATGCTCGCATATGCAAGTTTGTCTAATAAATATTAATGAACGAAACAAATCGATTAAAAAGAGATTT
The DNA here is from genome assembly GCA_947463125.1 of Flavobacteriales bacterium. Lineage (GTDB taxonomy): Bacteria > Bacteroidota > Bacteroidia > NS11-12g > UBA955 > RGEC01. The sequence goes on from CANHQZ010000077.1 coordinate 4,413, forward strand.
TATCCAACCCCTCCACCAATCTTTCCCAGCTAAAGGGAGCCTTGGCGGCTTCCATGTTGCCGATAAATTCAGCAGATCTGTTTTCGTTGAAGAAGCGGGAAATACCGTCGGCAATAGCGGCGGGTTTGGGGTCTACCACAAATCCTACTTTTCCGTCGGGGACGCTTTCTGCAAGGCCGCCCACATCGGTAATTACCATGGGTTTGTTGAAGTGATAAGCCACCTGGCTTACCCCGCTTTGGGTGGCACTGCGGTAGGGCTGTACCACCAAATCGGCAGCACTGAAGTATAATGGAACCTTGCTGTTGGGAATAAACTCGGTTTTCAATATCACACGGTCTGCCAGACCCAGTTGCTCTATTTGTGCGTGATAAGGGGCTGCATCTTCGTAAAATTCGCCCGCCACAATAAGTTTGGCGCCGGTTTGTTTTACTTTCTCATCGGCCATGGCACTGAGCAGCAAATCCAGGCCTTTGTAGCGCCGGATAAACCCAAAAAACAGCAGATAACGTCCATCGGCGGGCAAACCCAGCTCCTGCAGGGCCTGTTCACGGGGCAGGGCATCGCCAAAGTTATCATACAG
>CANHQZ010000078.1 GCA_947463125.1 Flavobacteriales bacterium
CACCGGTAATTTTAATGAAGATACCGCCCGTCTCTATTGCGACCATGCACTGCTGACCTCCCGAAAAAAGATAGGCGAGGAGTGTCTGAATGTTTTTGATCTGATTCAAAATTTCAGGCCGGAGAAGGCGCGCTTCAAAACCTTGTGGGTAAGCCCCGTAAATACCCGTGAACGCTTCATAGCCATGTTACAGCGCGAAGCAGATTTTGCAGCAAAAGGATTGCCTGCTCGGGCCATCATCAAGATAAACTCTTTGGTTGATGAGGCTTCCATCAAAGCCATTGTGGAAGCGGCAAACGCAGGTGTTAAAATTGACCTGATTGTGCGGGGAATCTGTTGTCTGGCAATTGATGAAAATCACCCCAACATTCGTGCGGTTAGCATCATTGATAAATACCTGGAACATGCACGTGTTTTCTATTTTGAAAACGGAGGAGATCCGGAAGTGTTTATTGGCAGCGCAGATCTGATGCAGCGCAACCTGCAATCTCGAGTAGAGGTTACGGTACCCGTGCAGGATAAAGAGCTGAAAAACATGCTTGTTCAGGTGCTTGAAACACAATTGGCCGATAACGTAAAAGCCCGTGTTTTGGATGCATCTATGAAAAACGAAATGGTAAAAAAGCCTGTCGGTAAAAAGGCTGTCCGCTCCCAGGTTTTATTGCATTCCCTCTTTCACGACCGGTAAATCAGGGCGGAAATTCCACCACCACATCAGGATATTGGGGATAAACAGCAGCATGCCCCACCCGGGAATGCGGCTTTCCATGATAAAATGTCTTACAGGCCATGGCAGAATGGGGAAGAAGACAATTAATCCCATGAGCGTTAACACAACCAAGGTGAACAATTGCAACGTTTTTCCGGGGCGATAACCAAGAACCATGTAGCTGTGAACCATCATGGCTGTGGCCGGCAGGCAAAGCATTACGGAATAGTCTCGCTGGTGCGGAAATGCCACAGGAATGCAGGCCATGAAAAAGGAGGCACCCGCAAGAACTGCACTGTCACCGGTAAATCTCTTTGGAACAAATTTCACAACAAACCAGGCATTCAGTAAAGTGATTGCCGCCCTGAAAATCCATTGGATTAGAAAAATCTGTTTGGTACCAAGAGCTGCAATCGAATAGTTTCCTTCACCACGAATTACGGTGCTTGTAAAATAACGCGTCAGCAGACTTGCAAAATCGGTAAAGCCACCCTCACCAACGGTATTTACATGTTCTCTATTCAACGGATTCAACAATCCCAGCCAGTCTTTCATGATTTGGGTGTGATAACCGGAATGGAGAAACAGGTAGGGTAGCAGCAGTAACAGGGCAATGCCGGCCGAAATCATTACGACGGCTTTTATGTTTTTTTTCAGGAGAAAATACCAGAAGAAAAAAACAGGCAGAATTTTGATGTTTATACCGATGGCAAATGAGAGTCCACCCCGAATCAGCTGATTTTCTTTCATGCGAAAGATTCCCTCCAAACAGCACCAAACCATTAGAATGGTAAGCTGTCCGTACAACAGATTCATAAAAATGGCATGGTAGGACAGAATAGCTATTACAATCAGGAACCAGGTTTCTTTGCCCGAATAACCCAGCTTTAAAAAATATCTGAGTAGAATATATATTCGGTTTAGCATCACAAATCCCAGCAGCATCCAGAGCAATTTCAAAACCTGAACAGGAAACAGCGTAAGCGGAGCGAGTATGGATGCAAACAGCGGACTGTAATAAAACCACATGCCAAACATTTGCGGCCCGTCGTATGGATTGCTGCCAAGGCGAAGCTCTTGCGCGGCGAGGTAGAAAATATCAACATCATTTTCGGCGCTGATATTGCGAAGTACAGGAAATAAAGCCAGGCAGAAAATTAAACCAATGATTACTTCTTCCTTGTGGAATCCGCCTGTTTTCCATTTTTTGAAAGGAAGAAACTGCATGGTTTGCCGGTATTACTCCATTGCGGCTTTGATAAATCTCACAAACAGCGGATGCGGATTGGCTACCGTGCTTTTTAATTCGGGGTGAAATTGAACCCCTACAAACCATTTGTGCTCCGGTATTTCAACGATTTCCGCCAGCCCTGTATCCGGGTTTGTGCCTGTGATTTTCATGCCGGCATCCTCCATGCGTTTTTTGAATTTGTCATTGAACTCATAGCGGTGGCGGTGTCTTTCGGTAATTTTAACTTTGCCATAAGCTTTCAGCGCATGCGAACCTTTCGACAGTTCACAGGCGTAGGAACCCAGACGCATGGTGCCTCCCATGTGGCTTATTTTTTTCTGATTTTCCATCAGATCAATCACCGGATTTTTGGTATCACTCATCATTTCAGTAGAGTGAGCATCCTTTAATCCCAGCACGTTGCGCGCAAATTCTATCACAGAGCACTGCATTCCTAGACAAATGCCGAAAAATGGAATATTGTTCTCACGGGCATATTTAACTGCCGTAAGCTTGCCCTCAATACCGCGATTACCAAATCCAGGGGCTACCAGAATTCCGTCAAAACCGCCCAGTTTATGTGGAGCGTTTCCTTCGGTAATCAGCTCGCTGTGAACGTAGGTAACATTTACCTTACACTCGTTGGCGGCACCGGCATGTATGAACGCCTCATTGATCGATTTATAGGCATCGGGCAATTCTACATATTTTCCTACCAGCGCAATATTTACCTCGCTTTTTGGGTGTTCAAGCCTGAAGAGAAAATCACGCCACTGGTCAAGATTGGGTTCGTGCGGACTTTTCAGCTTCAGTTTGTTAAGAACCACTTTATCCAGTTTTTCTTTCAGCATGACCATGGGAACCTCATAAATGGTACTCACGTCTATGCTTTCAATGACAGCGTTTTGATGCACATTGCAGAAAAGAGCAATTTTTCTGCGCATTTCGGCTGTCAGGTGTTTCTCGGTGCGGCAAACCAGAATATCGGGTTGCACGCCTTGTTCCAACAGCATTTTCACGCTGTGCTGGGTAGGCTTGGTTTTTAACTCGCCGGCGGCTGCCAGGTAGGGTATAAGCGTCAGGTGGATGACAATGGCATTTTCAGGACCCATATCCCATAGCAACTGACGCACACTTTCCACATAAGGCAAGGATTCAATGTCGCCTACCGTTCCACCGATTTCTGTGATTACAATATCATAGTCACCGCTCTCGCCCAGATACCGCATGCGTTTTTTAATTTCATCGGTAATATGGGGAATAACCTGAACGGTTTTGCCCAGGTAATCGCCGCGGCGTTCGTTTTCAATAACGGTTTGGTATACCCTGCCGGTGGTAACGTTGTTGTTTTGCGACGTGGGCGTATTGAGAAAACGCTCGTAGTGACCCAGATCAAGATCGGTTTCCGCACCATCTTCGGTTACATAACATTCTCCGTGTTCGTAAGGATTTAGTGTACCCGGGTCTACATTGATGTAGGGGTCGAATTTCTGAATGGTTACACTGTAACCCCTGGCTTGTAAAAGTTTGGCCAGCGATGCTGAGATAATGCCTTTGCCAAGAGAGGATGTAACTCCACCCGTAACGAAGACGAATTTGGCTTTTTTCATGTTGGAAAAGCGATGTAATTGGTCGCTACGGGATACAAAAGTAGTAAGGGAAGCGGGGTGCGTGTAAGAAACTAATTCAGTAGTTTTCAACAGCAGTAAATGCCGGAATGATTGACATGATTAATACAAGTCTAATTTCTTGAAGAATGATGGGCTAGAAGTGCTTATTACTTTATACAGCGCTCAATCTGGGGTAAATGGTGTTCGCAGTGCCAGCACATAAAGAGCATCCATTCAGCCGCGGTCAGTATTCCCAGTTTTGGGTGTTCGAAACCGGCCGCAAGCATCCAGATATTTTCAGGATTTACTTTTTCAAGCACTTTTTCCCGGTTGCTCTTCCATGCGGCAATGGCTTCTTCACGGGTTTTGAAAATTCCTTTTGGCAAAGCTGCTTCCGGTGCCTGAATTTTTAAATCCGACGTTTTGCTTCTTTCTTCAAGCAAACCGATAATTTCAAGGGGATTTCGCTCAGCGGGCAGTGTTTTTCTTACGATAGCAAACAGGCCGGTTCTATCGGATATGAATAAATGCTCGATGATTTCAGCCACACACCAGCCGCCTTGTTCAGGTTTTCTAAAGAATGAAATGTCATCCATATTAAAAAGAATACCGCAGAGATTTGCGGTATTCTTTTTAAATGTATCTGCGATTGATTCAAAATTCGCAGTAGGGTTATGCATTAGAATTTTATTTTACTTCCACAAGTTCGGTATCGAATATCAGGGTGGCATTGGGTGGGATTACACCACCGGCACCGCCGGGTCCGTAACCGAGACGCGAAGGGATGATGAGCTTGTATTTGGCACCCACGTTCATCAGGGCAATACCCTCGTCCCAGCCAGGAATAACCTGTCCAACACCCAGCTGGAAAGCGATGGGCTCACCGCGCCTGTAGGAATTGTCGAACTCCATGCCGTCGGCCAGCTTGCCGCTGTAATGCACTTTTA
>CANHQZ010000079.1 GCA_947463125.1 Flavobacteriales bacterium
ATACATGGAGGAAAATCCCAAGCGATGGGGCACGCCGTAGGGACAGGTCGCGACCTGTCCCTACGGCCCGGCGCCGGCAGCAAATAAAAAACCCGCCTGCTTTCGCGGCGGGTTTCAGGGGTTGCTTTAGTGCACGCGTAGGGATTCGAACCCCAAACCTTCTGATCCGTAGTCAGATGCTCTATCCAATTGAGCTACGCATGCATATTTCCGTGATGGAAATCCTTTAAAAGGGCTGCAAAGATACGCAAAAATTTACAATGTTTCAAGATTGCATCCTATGTGCTTTTATCTTTGTGGCAAGCACCCATGAACGCCATCGCCGAAATATGCGCCTTTACGCCCGAAGCGGCCATCTTGGCCCTCAATGCCGGGGCGCCCAGAATTGAACTTTGCGATGCACCCGAACAAGACGGTATTTCTCCACCCGAATCCTGGTTTTATGAAATCCCTGCACTTCATCACGCCAAACTGGCCGTAATGGTGCGGCCCCGCGGTGGCAGTTTCTGTATGTCGGAATCTGAAATCGCGCAGATGGAAGCAGAAATCATTCGCCTGCGAACCCACAAACAAGCCGGTGCTTTAGTTTTCGGACTGCTTACCCCCGACAACGAAATCGATGTGCCGGCCTGCCAACGGCTGATCTCCGCCGCCGAATCCTTGCCCTGCGTGTTTCACCGCGCTTTCGACATCGTTCCCAATCCCGAAAAATCCCTGCAAACCCTCATTGATCTGGGTTTTAAACGGCTGCTCTGCGGTTTGCCCCTGCCGGAACTGCTCAATTTAAAAGAAATTGCCGGTGGCCGCATCACCATAATGCCCGGCGGCGGGGTGCGTTCGCACAACGTACAATCCTTTCTGGACGTAGGCTTTACTGAAATACACAGCTCGGCCCGCAACGGTGGCTTGTTGCCCGATCCCAACGAACTTAAACACATCATTGCCGCATGCAAAGATTCATCGTCCTTATAGCCGCATTCACTTGTTTGATTGTCGCATCTGCCCAGCAACCTACGGTTATTAAACCCAAAAGCTGGTTGTTGCAAACCTTTCAGCCCGGTCCGGGCAACACTATTGCCTACAACGGTGAGTGGCAGGAAGTTCCCTACACCGCTTCCATCAACGAGCTCATCGATGCGGGCTACCGCTTTCTGGATTCATCCGGGAAGGTCATCAAAGCCAACGAGGTTGAGAACCATTATTGGCGCTACCGCGCAGAAATGCCCGAAATGGCGGATGCCCTGAAATACAGGAATGTGGCGTTCCGCATGGCCAGGCCCGAACCTGCTTCGGCCTATATTCTGAATGGCACCCAGATTGGCCTTGGACAATCCACCCAGATTCCTATTGTCAATATACTCTCGTCTGCCAATCTGGCCGGAGAGTCATCCATGTTTCTGGCGCAGTTGCCGTCCATGCGCGATGCCGCAAAACTGTATTTTCCGCTGTCAGGCAGCAACAAATGGCCCGCCGACAACGATACTGCAAATCCCAAGGGTTCCGTGGTATTGCGCAAGCCCCCCGTACAGTTTGGCTGGGATGTGGCACCACGCAGGGTTTTAAATGGCCTGGGTTCAGAGCCCGAATTCATTCCCTTCGATAATATGCTGGTGCTGGATGCCTTTACTACCGTTGAATACAAGTCCGGTAACAATGCAAAAATCAACCTGCACTGGGTCATTCGCGCAGATTCTGCCATGGCTGTTCGGCTAAAAGCCGCTTTAAGCCAAACTTCCGTGTTAGATACCGTGATGCGCTTGTCTGCAGGGCAACAGGAATACATCACATCATTCTCCATTGAAAACCCCATTTTGTGGCAACCCAATGGCCAAGGCTGGCACCATCTTTACAAGCTAAGCCTGAACGCCACACATGGCAGGGATTTGTTTGTGAATGAAATCACTTTCGGCATCCGCGATATACAACTGCAGCGGGTGGCAGACAACAAAGGCGAGTCATTCCGCTTCGTGGTGAACGGAAAGCCTGTTTTTATGAAAGGCGCCAACCTGCTTCCCCAGCAAGGGTTTCACAGCGAAGACCAACGCAAAAAACTTTGGGAAGGCCCCAACAGTCTGGTTAAGCAAATGGCCGCTGCCGGTTACAACATGTTACGTGTTTGGGGCGGGGGCGGGCTCATGCCCGAGTCGTTTTACCGGCAATGCGATGAATTGGGAATCCTGGTTTGGCAGGACCTGATGTACAGCGGCACCGTATATCCTTACCAGGGTTTCTGGAAGAACAGGGCACAGTCGGAAGCCGTTTCGGTTTGGAAGCAAACCCGCCAGCATCCCTGCATGGCTTTGTATTGTGGCAACAATGAGATTGATGTGGCGCTGAAACACTGGGGCTGGGACAAAACCTACAGTTGGGATTCTACCGATAAAGCATTCATGCAGCAACAATACCAGAGCATGTTTGAGGATGATTTTGCGCGGATTTTTGACGAGGCAAATGCCAATTACTTACCCTCAAGCCCGGTTAGCAACTGGGCGCCCGATTCAGAAATGAACCACGGTGATAACCACCTTTGGTATGTGTGGCACGGCGAGCGTCCCTTGCAGGATTTTGATACCAAAATTCCCCGTTTTGCCAGCGAATACGGCCTGCCCTCCTGGCCTTCACTGGAGTGTGTGCGCAAACATTTTGGAAGCGATAAGTCCGAAAGCCGCATGCTGTCCTACAAAGGACTAAAACTGCTGAACGGCTACATGGTAACCGAATTTGGCGCCATGCCGAAAGATACGCTCTCTACCATCCTGCTGTCGCAATACCTGCAGGCACGCGCACTGGTGCGGGCATTCAGGGCACACAGCCAAGATTCATTTTGTGGTGGCAGTCTTTACTGGCAAGCCAATGATATTTGGCCGGGCATCACCTGGAGTACGGTGGATTTTATGGGCAACAAAAAAGCGGCCTGGTATCCAATATCACGTGAGTTTGTCAGTGATATCAATCCGGCATTTCATCCCGGACTGGACAAAACCTACTTCAAACAGGTCAAGTTTACCGCCACCCGCAAAGGCGATTACCTGACCATCAAGGTGGGCAAGGAATGGCTGATGGGCCTAATGCTGCTGAAAGACGGCAAACTGCTGGATATCCACGGAAATGTGGCAGATTTGTCACCCGGAACTACGTATAGGGTTCTGTTGCCCGAAAACATTGGCGAAATTCAAATTGCCACAGCCTGGGGCCTGCTGAATGGTCAGGGTTTGCTGCCCAAATGAGGCGCGTAATTCACTCCAATCGTTTTCAGCCGCTGCATATCGGCGGGAAGACGTTTTTTAAAGTTATCAAAATCGCCGCCGGGGCCTGTCCACAATACTTCTGATAGTGCTGCCGCCCGTGGCCAAACCATGTATTCCACGTGGGATTCGGTTTCCATGTATTCCGTCCATACATTGCCCTGGGCACCCAAAATAAAATGCCGCAAACTGCTGTCAATGCCTTTTGAAACGGGCTGAAATTTGTATACCATTTCCAGCGAATTGAAGCCGCCAATGGCAATGGGTTCGGTGCTGTCTTTGCTTTGGTAATGGTCGAAATAGCAGGGCTTTCCGGGTGTCATGATGGCGTTGTGGCCTTGCTTTGCCGCGGCTTCGGCGCCTTCAGTACCACGCCAGCTCATTACGGTAGCATTCGGTGCCAGTCCGCCTTCCAGAATTTCATCCCAGCCAATGATGCTGCGACCTTTGGCATTCAGCCATTTTTCCATGTGCTGCACAAACCAGCTTTGCAGTTCGTGTTCATCTTTCAAACCCTCAGTTTTGATGCGGTTTTGGCACTTTGCACAGGTTTTCCAGCGGGTTTTGGGGCATTCGTCACCGCCGATATGGATATATTTAGAAGGAAACAGCGTCAGCACTTCCGACAGCACATCTTTTAGAAAAGCGAGTGTAGAATCGTTTCCGGCGCAATACACATCATCAAAAACGCCCCAGCCTTTGGCCACGTCAAAGGGTCCGCCGGTGCAACTGAATTGCGGATACGCAGCCAAAGCAGCCAGGGAATGTCCGGGCATTTCTATTTCAGGAATAACCGTGATGTAGCGCTGACGGGCATATTCCACAATCTCCTTAACTTCCTGCTGTGTATAGAAACCACCGTATCGCACGGAATCAAAGCGTTGTTCCGCATAGCGGCCTTTCTGGCTGCCGTTTCGCCATGCCCCGACCTCAGTGAGCTTGGGGTATTTTTTTATTTCAATGCGCCATCCCTGGTCTTCGGTTAAATGCCAGTGAAATACATTGTATTTGTGTATGGCCATGGCATCGATGTAGCGTTTGATGAAGGAAACGGGGAAGAAGTGGCGGCAAACATCCAAATGCAAACCGCGGTAGGAAAAATCCGGCTGATCTTCAATGTTTACACAAGGCAAGGTAAAACCTGTTTGCCTGGACTGCACATAAT
>CANHQZ010000080.1 GCA_947463125.1 Flavobacteriales bacterium
GAGGTTTGACTTGGATGTCTAAAAGCATGAATAAGGACTGTAAAATGTTGTTTGATATTAAAATGTTTGATAAGAACAACGGAATCGTTTGTGCTGCATCGGATGAAGACATTGAAAAATCAAATGCGCTCATCTTAAAAACAAACGATGGCGGAAAGACTTGGAAAAAAGTATATCAATCCAATCGGCCATTCGAAGCTACCTGGAAAGCGGCCTTTCCATCAGAGAAAATCGGCTATGTCACCATTCAATCCTACAACCCCGATCCGACTGTGAAACAACAACGCATAGCAAAAACTACCGATGGTGGAACTACCTGGCAGGAAATCAACTTGGTGGAAGATGCATCAGCCCGCCAGTTTGGTGTTGGTTTTATTGATGAAGAACATGGATTTGTGGGAACGATGAACAGTGGTTATGAAACCAAAGATGGTGGAAAAACCTGGAACACCGTTGCTCTGGGGATGGCTTGCAATAAGATTCGCATTTACAAGGATAGCAATGGGAAAGTTTATGGTTATGCGATTGGAATGGACGTGATGAAGGGTACATGGTAAGTTTTAAAATAAACATAATAAAAATGAAACAATTAATTTTAGATATTCAAGACCTGCTTAAAAAAAACTGGAAGGTTATTTTAGCGCTTGCAATCGTATTTTATCTTTTGTATTCCTATGCTGATATAAAAAATGGGATTTTAGATGGATGGATAGGGAGATAACAAAAATGAACCGATAAATAAATTGTCTTTTGAATAATATAAGCATTAAAAAATGAAAAAAAATACACTGCTACTTTGCCTTTTTACACTTACCTTTTTGAGCAGTAAAGCTCAATTACTTTATAAAATCGAAGGCAAAAATCTTGAAAAGCCAAGTTTTATCTATGGCACTATTCATATTATGCCTGAAAAAGATTTTATTATTTCGGAATCGGTAAAATCTGCATTAAAATCTTGTAACGAATTGGCTATGGAAATCGATTTAAATATGGATCTAAAAACACAAATTGAAATGATCAAACTTTCCATGCTTCCCGATGGGAAAACAATTTCCGATATTACTACCAAAGAAAATGCAGAACGAATTAGAAATTTCTGTATCGATAGTATAAAGTGGAAAGAATCTAAATACAATAAAACAAGTCGTTTTAAACCATTTTTTCTTTCATCGATCATAACGCAGGAACTTATAGGTAAATCAAAGAGCTATGAAATAGAATTCAAAAAACTTGCAAAAAAGAACAAGATGTCTATGTCAGGCCTGGAAACTATTCAATTTCAAATGAATTTAATGAGTGAGATTTCTGACGAGGAACAAATCAGAATGTTACTTCTTGGATTAAGTACAGACAATTCGGAGTTTAAAAAATTACTTTCTGCTTATTTAAAAAAAGATATAAATCTTCTGGGATCGTTGATGAATGATGCTGAGTTTTCTCCTGAGTTTTATTCAAATTTTATTGTTAAGCGTAATCAAAAGTGGATTCCTGTCATTGCTGAACTCATTCAAAAAAAATCTGCCTTCATTGCTGTTGGAGCTGCTCACCTGCCCGGAGAAGAAGGTGTTTTACATCTGTTAAAAGAATCAGGTTATACAATTACTCCGGTTGAATAATAGCCTATGATTTAGGTGTGTAGGACTGTTTAAATAATGCCTACATCGGGAAAGTTTTTAGATGATGCCAAAACTGCAATTCTTCATCCCTCCCTTATTTTTGCTTCAGCCATGAAACGCTTTTCGCCGTATTACTGGTTTGCCCTGTTTGCGCTCTGTTCCCTTGCTTATACATATGTGCAGGATGACTTGCGGCCAAATTATCATGGAGATGATGTTGTAATCATCTATTTGCTGGGCGTTGCACCCAATTTTTTCCCTGCACTGGGGCTGCCTGCGCTGTTTGTAATTTTATTACCTCAGTTGAAACCCGGCAACAATCCATGGTTTCATGGCAAACGGCAATACACCGCCAATGCCATTTCCCTGCTGGGGCTGCTGCTGTGGGAGTTTGCACAAACAGCCTTCGCCAAAGCGCGGTTTGACTGGCACGATGTGTTGTTGACATGCATAGGCGCCCTTGTTTTTCATGCGGTTTGGTTGATAACGCCTGCGCGGTTGAGATAATGCCTTTTTGGTTTTGTGATAAACAAAACGGCCTGTATCCGCGGCCCACGTAGAGTCGCGCAATTGCGCGTCTCTATATAGCCACGGGAAAACCCGTGGCTATGAAAATCCGCCGCGATTTCAGAATTTCAACGATGCCATGGACAGTATTTAATCATAAAACCGCAAATATTATGTAAATTTGCTCTATGCAGCTCGACGCGCGCAGCATAGAAATTTTAAAAAGGTATTTTGAAACCAGACCGGTTTTAAAAGCGTATCTTTTTGGTTCCATGTCCCGCAATGAAGCTGATGCGCAAAGCGACATAGATATCCTAGTAGATTTGGATTATTCGCAGCGAATAGGACTGCAATTTATTCAAATGAAAATCGACCTCGAGGGCCTGCTTCACACCAAAGTTGATCTGGTTTCTTCCGGTGGATTGTCTCCCTATATCAAGCCAAAGGTCGATAAGGAAAAACAGCTTATTTATGCGCGGAAAGCTGGGTGATAAAGTCAGACTGCAGCACATATATGACGCGATTCTGGAAATAGAATCCTATGTCGTAAATACTGAATTTGGTGATTTTATGAGTAATTCTATGATGCGTTTTGCCTGCATCAAGCAAATGGAAATAATAGGAGAGGCCAGCAACCATATTACAGAAGTCGTTAAGGCACAATTTTCATCTATCCAATGGGCACAAATTATTGGGATGAGAAATGTATTCGTTCATGAATACTTTGGTGTGGATACTGCTCTTGTCTGGGAAATAATTAAAAATGATATCCCAGACCTGAAAATAAAGATAAAGCAGGTGATGGATGAGTTAGGGCAGGACCTGGCATAAGGGATAATGTTATTAGCTGTATTTCGCAATATCCGCGATGATTATTGCTTTTCAGGCAAAAACCGGTTTATCCCCGCTTTGGCGGCCCGCAGCGCGCGGAGCATGGCGAAACCCGAGCAGCCCAGACTTCAGCGAAACTGCGGGCTGCGAGGGCGAAAGCCTGGGAGCCATGCGGGATAGCCCTGCGCAGAGGAAAGCGCCTTGGGCCGTCAATGGTTTTGGCTCCACCTTTTTCCACAAAGAGGTGGAAGAGAATGGGTTTAGATATGTTGTGATTCTCTGCTCAGTATTTTATATCGTATTAAAATATATATAAATCTACACAATAAAACAAAAAATAGTATCTTGCCACATAAACCGAAGGCAATATGCAGGAATACTTTTTGCATTTTCTGTGGCAATACGGGCTATTTGATACCCAAAACCTCACCACTACCGACGGGCAGGCCATCCGCCCCGATTTCAGGGGCGTGCACAACCCCAACAGCGGCCCCGATTTCTCCGAAGCCCGCATCCGCATCGGCAACATTGACTGGGTAGGGCAGGTGGAAATTCACATCCACGCCTCAGACTGGCTGAAACACAACCACCAGGCCGATGCCGCCTACGACAACGTTATTCTGCACGTGGTGCTCCACCACGATACGGATATTTTCCGTACAGACGGTTCCCTCATCCCTTGCCTCGAACTGCGCAACCGCATTCCGGCCGGCTATCTGCACACCTGGCAAACCCTCAGCCAAAGCCTGGCTTCCGTGCCCTGCAAACCGCACAATCCGCGAACTTTCACCTCCGCCGCCATGAGCATGAAACACCGCGCCCTGGCCGAACGCATGTGGCAAAAAGCCGGCAGGGTGCTTTCTCTGGGCAACGCCACCCAATTTCACTGGGAAGAAATGCTCTATAAACTCATGGCCCGCTACCTGGGACGGCTGGTAAACGGCGATGCCATGGAATCCCTGACCACCGCGGTGCCGTATGCGCTCATCCAAAAATACCGCCATA
>CANHQZ010000081.1 GCA_947463125.1 Flavobacteriales bacterium
GGCTGCATAGTGGCCGAGGTGCTGGAGCCTTCCCTGCTGAGTTTTATTCAGGTTACGCTGGCAGCCTTCCTGGTTCAACCCCTCACAGCCTGGGCCATACGGCCTTTTTCCATACTGCGAATACTTACAACCTACATTTTGCCCATACAACTTATCACAGTGGCATGGGATGGATGGCTTTCGGTTTTAAAAAGCAAAAGCCTGCAACAGTATCAGGAATTGATTGAAGACCTTGCTGACAGTGAATATTCCATCGAAGTGAAAAGAATTCCGCAGCTACAAGGCAACCTTATCGTTATCATTGCACAACCCATATCCGCATGAACCTGCACACACTCTGGAAATTCAGTCGCCCGCACACCATCATAGGCTCTGTTGTGAGCATTGTGGTGTTGTTTTTATTGCAGGGAGGATATCTTTCGGATGATTTTTACATGCTGGCTATCACACTGATATCTGCGCTGGGCTGCAATATGTGCATCACGGGATTAAATCAGGTGGTGGATGTGGAACTGGATAAAATCAACAAACCGGAATTGCCGATTGCATCCGGGAAACTGGATATAGCTACTGCCAAAAAAATTGTTATCGTATCGGGCATCATTGCTATCGTGGCAGCAGCTGTATTGCACTGGTTTTTGCTGCTGTTGATTGCCGTTATACTGATATTGGGCATTGCCTATTCGGTTCCACCGATTCAGCTCAAGCAGCACCATTTGCCTGCAGCCCTTGCCATAACTATTGTGCGGGGTGTGCTGGTAAACATTGGCATGGCTATGCACTTTGCCGGCATGCTGCAGGGAAATTTTGAGATTCAACCGGTAATCTATCCGCTGACCATTTTTATTTCGGCATTCAGTTTGGCCATTGCATGGTACAAAGACCTGCCTGACCGGGCCGGCGATGCTCATTTTGGCTACAAAACCTTTCCCCTGCTGTATTCGCCTAAAACGGCCTTGTACACCGGCGCATCTTTTGTAATGGCCGCCTATGCATGGTGCATTTACTGGAGTTATGAAAAAATGGAAGGGTTGTTAATGTACAGTTTAATTATTCTAAGTAGCTTATTCCTGTTGCACCTTCGCACAGTTCGTTTGGAGGAACACAAGAGCATTCGCCGCTTCTACAAGCTGTTCTGGGTTTTCTTTTTTGCTACGTATCTGAGTTTTTTGTGGGTGCTGTATTAAACCTTACTCACCAATAAACTCTAATTTTTCAGTCTATTAGAAAAAGCAACTACCGTTTTGTGATATTGTTATCCGCAAATCAGGCTGTGACCAACATCAAACCGCCCCTTGATATCGGACACCATTGATGCACTGCTAAAACACAAAATTTGAATACCTACTATGGATATTCAAACCATTTCCAAAAACTGTATCGAAGCCTGCCTGCAGTGTGTTGCCGATTGTGAGCGCTGTATCACCGAGTGCATTGCCACCGGGAATAAAGACTGCATTACATTATGCCGTGACTGCGCCGATATATGTGCATTGTGCGCACGATTTGAAGCTCGGGGTTCCGCGTTCAGCAAAGAATTGCATACCCTTTGCGCGGCCATTTGTAAAGCCTGCCACCCCGAATGTGCAAAGCATGCTGCACACCAGGATAGCTGCAGGATATGTGCGGATTCCTGTAAACATTGCGCTTCGTGCTGCGAAGACATGATAAAAGCAAAAATTTAATCCGCTACAAGGTTTAAATTTTTATGCTTTGAAAAACCCACTTAAACCAATACGTAAACTTTTTAACAGTTTTCTTGTTGAATAAACAATATTAAACCCTTTAACATCCCTTTAAATGACGTTTTCGTGATTACATGAAATCGACGTGAGAAAGAAATTTGTAAAATGAACTTGTTCAGAAAATACCTCCTGTTTGTAATTATTATTACACTCACATGCAGTGTTAAATCACAGACTTTCAGATGCTACACAAACTTCAACCTCAAATACACCACGTCCAATCTCAATATTGACACGTGTACTGCCAAAATAAGCGTAAGCGTTTCCTATTCAGGAAACCCCAGTTACATCCAGTGGAGCGATGGTTATATCGGTTCCAAAAGAGACATTGATTATTCGGGAAAATTTCAGGCATTTGCCATTGACAGCAGCACCCTGTGTGCAGACAGCACTCCCATCATGAAAGTAAAGGTTTCAGGCAATTATTTATCGATTTCTGCCTTCCCTTACAACACCAATAAAATATCCTTGTGCAAAGGACAAGATTTGAATCTGTATGCCTATTCCAATGTGCCGTTTAAATGGATTACAGGTGACACTTCATTTAATATTAATGTGAAAAAATCTGGCAAATTCTATGCTCAAACCACCTCCGGAAAATGTCAGATTACAAGTGATACTGTCTATTTAACCATTGTATCAATGGACAATCTAAAATTAAAAGCACTGGGTGATACTGCATTTTGTTTGGGTGACAGTGTGAAACTGGAAGCCTCCGGAGGGTACAGCTACCAATGGATTACCGGTACCATCGGAAAAAACTCCATCTACGCAAAAACATCCGGGGAATATTATGTAGCGGTTACCGATACCCTAAACGGCTGCTCTTTCAGATCCAACAGCATTTATATAAAAACCACCAATCCGGTTGTTCAACCCCTGTGTGTGGTCGTGGCGGACAGCGCCACCGGCAAAAACAAAATAAAATGGACGCCCGCCAACCCCGGAGCTACCGCAGCCTATTACGTGTATCGCGAAACCTCCACTTTTGGCACCTTTACCAAAATTGCCACCTTAACAAACCCTTTCCAAAGCGAGTATATTGATTCAGCATCTATTCCAAAACAACGGCCCTACACCTATTATGTTTCCATTTTGGACACCTGCGGCAACGAGACAGAAGAAAATCGCTGGTATACACATACCACCATGCATTTGACTGCCAGCCTGGGGGTAAATGGAGAAAACAACCTTAACTGGTCAGATTATGTGGGGGTTTACCCAATTAACACTTATGTCATTTACAGAAGCAACCAAAACGGACTATTTACCGAAATCGGCAGCGTGGCAACCACTACGCGTTCTTTCAGCGATTTGAACCCACCATCCGGGAACAATCGCTATGCCATTGGCTTTAAGCCCGACTTAACCTGTCACTCCGGCTCAGGATCCTTTTCCCAAGGCATTTCCAATATGGTAAGCTTCGGTACTGTATCGGCAGAAATGCCGAAAACGGTTAAACCCCAGTTTTTTCCCAACCCTGCCACGGATGTCATCCAATTCAAGAACTTAATGTGCAGTAATCCTGCATTTCGCTTATTCCAAATAGAAGGCAAACTCATAATGTCAGGCAATATCAGTAATCAACAACTGGATATAAAGAGACTCGCTCCCGGACAATACATTTTGTCTATCGAAAATTACAGTACTGTTATCATAGGAAAACAATAGAAAAAGTGGATATTGCAAGCCCATGCAAAGTCCACTTATTGTTGAATTAACAGGTTTCTTTTTAACCGGCATTTCCGCAGAAATGTCCCTAACCAACAACCATACTCCTGCCCTGTGGGGAAAATTTAGACGCGAGCAAAAACAGCATTTTACTACAGACCCGGAATTTTTCTACTCGCTAACTGTTTATCCCATTGGGTACTTTGAGCACTTCAATCCGGCTACCCCGTTTACAAAATATGCACTGGTTACAGCCGAATATGCATCAAGTATGGATTCACCCTGGGAAAAATTCGAACTGCCCGGAGGTCTGTACGCAGTTTTCAGCCACAAAGGATCGGATACTTCCATTTTTCAATACATCTACA
>CANHQZ010000082.1 GCA_947463125.1 Flavobacteriales bacterium
CGGTCAATCCATGCGCCGGGAATGTCGCCAAAACTGATACCTATAAAGTAATCCAAATCCTTCACGTTTTTAGTTCTTACAGCCGAAATCAAACTGTTGGTTCCGAAATAAATGGGTCCTATGCGCATGCTGGCCGCCGGTCTAAGGCTGCGGTAATCGTATTCCAGCATTACCGGCAGGGTAAATGCAAACAAGTCAGATTCGTAGCGGGGGCCAATCATCATGTAGGATGCATGCCGCATACTATTTCCGTATTTGCCCCGCTTGGATTGTACCCACTGACTTTGAATAAACCAGTGGCGCTTGAACTGATAATCGGCGCTCCATACCATGCGCGTAGGCAGTCCAATGCGCAGGTTTTGGGTAAAGGACGAGCCGCCGGGCAATCCGGCCAGTACAGCCTGCACATTTTTCACATCCGGAACGGGCTGATAAACGGCTGCAGCACCATTGGTGTTCCATTGCACAGGCGCATCATTGATGAATGTGGTGGCATTTACATCGCGGTATAGAATACTGCCTATATCCATAAATGAAAGCCCGAGATGCACCATGTAATCGGGGTGCTTGTATTTGTAATCGCCGGGTTGCAAATGCTCTTTTTTGCGAATGGTGTAGGCAAATCCCAGGTCCAGTCCGGTGCCGCGACCGCTTGTGTATTCTGCCATCTGGATGCGTGTTCGGTCTAAACTGTAAACGCCCTGAGCTATTCGTGTGGCCTGTATTTCATCGCTTTGCACATAGCTGCCCCCCAATCCTTTTACACTTTTAATTGTGGCACCCACGTGCAGATCGCGTTTCCATTTCATGGGTATGATGTATGCACCGGTTATGCCAATGCTGGACCACTGGTTTTGCGCTGCGGTAAATGCCGCAATGCGGTCTGTGCTGCCGTTTTTATCCAACGTAAATCCATTAAACGCACCTCGGGCGGAGTCCATTCGGTTAAAAACTGCTCTCGACAGGTTTGAGCTTGTTCCGTCTATCCGCACCTGGCTGTTGATGTCGGTGAGCAGGCCCACCTTAAACTTTTTAATGCGAACCATAAACGACGGGCCATAGAGCATGGAACTAATCCCGGCATACTGGTCTTTTCCGTCCCAGGTGCCTTTGAACCAGCCTTGCTGCAAGCGGGTTTTGTTCTCGCTGCGGAAATATTCATCGGAAAAACGGCTTCTGGCCAGCTTGTTTCCATTATAGGGCGGGGTCATGGAGTAGCCCGATGCATTGCTATTAATCCAGCCACCAATCAGGTTTACGTGCCAAATGTATTTGCTGTTGGCCATCAGTGCAGGATTGATGCGTGCTGCATGAATACCGGCATACCGCCCCATTCCAATTTGTCCGAAATGCTGCGCCTTGAGGGTTGTAATGCTGAGTGCGTATAGAAATATGAGTTTTTTCACCAAAGAAATCAAAGGGGCAATTTCGGGAATAAATTCAAATAACTACAATTTATTCCATTCCCAAACACCCCATTTTAGGGAATCAGGCAGCGAAATGCCCTGTGTTTTTGCCGTGAGCAGGGCATGGCCTCGGTGGTGCGCTTCGTGCGATATGTAATACCCGATCATCACCACGATTCCCCTTGCAAAATGCGGGGCTTTCCCATCGCTGTTTAACGAATCCTGTATCAGGATATCCATAATTTTACCCGAATCTTCAAAAGCCTTCAGCAATTCCATTTTGCCGGGAACGTAACCCTTTTCGAATGGCGCAAAATCAATTTGGTTTTTCTTTACATAGCTTTCCATTCGATAAAAACGCACATCAATGCAATGCGCCAGTTGCGCTGCTATGGTTCTTCCTCCGCGTTTGCTCAAGGTTGTTTCAAAAGCTATATCCGGTAAATTCTCGATCAGAAACAGCATGCTGCGGTTGTGCACCTGCCAGGTCTCCAGAATGGCTTCTTCCCACTGCATAAAAAAGTTCTAATTAAAAATCACGCAAATCTTGAATAATCGCACCCAATTTGCACCATGGCAGATAGGCGTCTTCCAGGGTTTTAGCCAATGGAACGGGCGTATCCAGACTGCCTAGCCTTTTCACCGGCGCATCCAGCCATTGAAAGCAGTTTTCCATAATCCAGGCTGAAATGTCAGAAGCAATGCTGCCGGTGAGGGTGTCTTCGGTGAGCACCAGTACCTTGCCGGTGGCTTTTACCTGTTCGGCAACGGTTTCCTTGTCCCATGGCAGAAGCGTGCGCAAATCCACAATTCTTGCAGGTATTTGGTTTTCGGTCACGAATTTCAGTGCCTGATGTACACCCCAGCCGTAGGTAATGATGCACATTTCATCTCCGTGGTTATGAACTGTGGCGCGTCCTTCGGGTAAGGTATAATAGTTATCGGGTACCACGCCGCTTACGCTGCGGTAAAGGTATTTATGTTCAAAAAACAATACCGGATTGGGATCATTGATGGCGGTGGCCAGCAAACCTTTGGCATCAAAGGGATTAGAAGGATAGTGAATTTTTAATCCCGGCACATGGTAAAACCAGGCTTCATTGCTTTGGCTGTGAAATGGTCCAGCCTGCACGCCTGCGCCCGTAGGCATTCTCACCACCACATCGGCGGGTTGGGCCCAGCGGTAGTGGCTTTTGGCCAGGTTGTTTACAATCTGGTTAAACCCGCAGGTTACAAAATCGGCAAACTGCATTTCCACAACTGCCTTGTAGCCTTTTATGGCAAGGCCATAGCCCGCACCCAGTATGGAGCTTTCGGTAATAGGCGTGTTGCGCACCCTTTCTTTGCCGAATTCATTGTAAAAGTTCTCGGTAATTTTAAATACGCCGCCGTATTCGGCCACATCCTGTCCCATGATGACCAGGTTGGGATGCTTTTGCATGCTCTGTTTCAAACCGTCGCTGATGGCATCCACCAGTCGTTTTTCGGTTTCCGGTCCGGCGGGTTCAGTATGGGTGATGCTTACCGGTGCATACATGTCTTCAAGCTCTTCGGTCTCATCGGCCTCAGGTTCAGGTTCTGCAAAAACTTCTTCAAGTCCTGCATCTATCTCAGCCAGAAATTCCTTGCGGATTTTTTCGGTGTCTTCGGTGGTAATAATCCCTTCATTCAGCAGCCAGGCCTCGAAATTGTCAATGGGATCCTTCTTTTTCCATTCTTCAAACAGGTGAGGGGGAACGTATTTGGTTCCACTGGCTTCCTCGTGGCCACGCATACGGAAAGTGATGCATTCCAGCAGCACCGGGCGTGGGTTTTTGCGCATGTCTTCCGTGAGTTTCCCCAGGGTGTTGTATACCTCCAGAATGTTGTTGCCATCTATCTGAATGGCTTCCATGCCATAGCCTATGCCTTTGTCAATAAATTGCTTGCAGCGAAACTGCTCGTTGCTGGGTGTGCTAAGGCCATAACCATTATTCTCAATGAGAAAAATGACGGGCAATTGCCACACGGCAGCCACATTCAGGGCTTCATGGAAATCACCCTCGCTGGTGCCACCGTCGCCACTGAAAACCAC
>CANHQZ010000083.1 GCA_947463125.1 Flavobacteriales bacterium
CCATGCTTCGACAGGCTCAGCATGACAAACCTTACCTCAGCATAACATCAAGATAGATAAAGTCAATGCTAATTTTATTTGTTGAGGCCTGGTTACTATGAGACTGTCGTATGGGAAGTGGAATTTTTGATTGTTAATTAAAAAAACAACTTCCAGTACATTTTCTCAATACGGTTATCCCAGCCGCCTTTGAATATGATCTTCAGCTCCGTGCGGAAGCTTTCCCTGTTGTATTCTTTTTCTTTTTTCACCGGCTTCAGCACAGGACTAAAACCCGCTGCGTTCAGTTCTACTTTGTCTGCAAACCAGGTGGTGTTATAGGTGGGTATTCCCAGTCCCAGTATCACTCCGGGCAAACCCTGCACAACCTCGGGACCGGATGTTCCCACCAGTTCTTCGGCATAAAAAGCATAAATCATTACGGTATCCTGAAAACGGGCAATGGCTTTGCGACAATTATAGCCGGCAATGCTGCGTTTGTCGTTGGTTATTTTCCATTTAAACGGAATCACCGAATCACGCACGCGCACTTTCAGCTCATACACTTCTTTTCTCAGGGTAAATGAGTCGCCCTGCATGATAACTTCGTTGTTGCTGCCATTGGTTAACCACACCGGAATTTGCGCTTCCCCTTCCTCCTTTGGCAGTGGATAATAGTGGCTGATGCCATTTTTCCCCTTCAGTATATATTTTTCTTTGCTGTATTTGGGAACAACTTTTTTAATGTTCTCCATCCATGGCTCATTCCCCAGATTTTTGTGGAGATTCGTGGTCTTGGTATAGTAAACGGTAAATGAATCGGAAAACTGTGCTGTCAAAGGTTTTACCGATATCAGATAAAACAAAATACAAGTAATGAATATACCAATTTTATTTACTATTGATTTCATCGCTGTTAACCTCCTTTTTTGTTTTATTTTTAAATTTATAGGTCAAACGCAAAAGGAAATACCTTCTGAATGCGCTGTTGGTAGTTTCGTATATTTGATTACCGGTTACATACCGTGAATAATTGATGTTTTGATTTAATAAATCATTCACTTCCAGCGTAATGATATATTCCTGCTTTTTCTTGTGTGTGTAATAAACAGAACCGTTAATCAGGTGGTTATTGGGTACACTGTATATATTGGTTTGCTGACGGTAATTGCCCTCATATTCCATCGACATGGACCATCCGTCTTCCGGGGCATCTTCTTTGTTGGATTTGGAAAAACTGTGTTTATTCATGGGTCCCAAATCAAAACCTGCGGTTAAATTCTGGGTCCAGTTTTTATTGGTGAAACTCCGTTGAAGGCTGCTGCTGTTGTTGTTGCGTACATAGTTATATTCAAGTTCAAGATTCAGAATTTCGCTCACCTCCAGGTAGAGGGTGGGATTAAAATTCCATGATTTACTGGTATTGGTGCCGCGGATGTTATTCTGGATCACTTCCGTTAATGAACGGTTGTAGCCACCGCCAATGCTCATATTCAGCGGCGTCCCCTTAATTTGTTTATGGTAATAACCCCAGAAATTCATCTGATTGTTGTTGCTGCCCATTTCGGTTGTACTGATGGTTCTGCCCAGGGAATCGATAGATGAGGCGGTGATGAAATTGCTGATATAATCTGTGAAACTGCCGCTAAACATCAGCCAGGACTGTTTAACCATATTTCCGGACTGAATATTTAAGCTGTAGTTGTTTGAAAGTCCTTGTCTAAGGGTGGTGTTTCCCTGGTTCAGAAAAAGCGGATTTGCATTGTTTAAAATGGGTTGAAGCTGAAAAGCCGAAGGCAGATTTACCTGGGCATTGTAGCTGAGATTTACCTTACCCATTTTGGAAAAATTCCAGATCACATTTGCATTGGGAAGCCAGGCGCGGTAGGTTTTGTCCAGGTTCAGTCCATTGATGTTTTCTTCCTGTAAAATACCCGAAACCTGGGGCTTAATCCCGGCAGATATATTCCATTTTTTCTTGTGCCATTGCAAGCCTGCGCTGGCATTCAGGCGGGTTTGGCCCAGCAAATAGTCATTCGCCAGTGAATCAATGATTTGCACCGAACCTTCCCGGTCAAGCACCTGAAGGTTATTCCACTGCTTGTCCTGCGCATGCGAAACTCCCAGCAACAATTCCAGGTTTTTGGTTAAAGGCTCCACATAATTGGCGCTTATATTGTTGTTGTTCCGACGGGTGGTATTGTCGCGCAATTGCCCTGCCCGCAGGGAATCGAACTGGCCAATGCCTTTTCTGAACAGATTATTCGACTGTAAATAATTGGAACCGGTTTGCCTGAATAAGGTTTGATTAAGATCAATCGTAAATAAGCGTTTGGGTTTTCTGAAAGTGTGATTCAGTCGCAGCGAATTTGTAACCTGGTAGTTCAGTCCCGTATCCAGTCCCAGCCTGAACTGTCTGTTAATAATCTCCTGATTGTTTACCGCAGTTCGGGTATTGTACTGATTGCTGCGATTGCTACCGCCAAAAGAGCCGCGGCTACTCAGGGTAATCGTGGTCAATGAATCGAGCAGGTAATCCCATTTGCCGCCGAATTTGTATTGAAATCGCCTGTTGGTATCATTGCTTTCATCAAAATTCCATATTTCACTGTTATTCAGCAACTGCACGCGTGTGCTCGTGTTGCGGTTAAAAATATCCAGTTTACGGTTCGACAAATTCAGACTCAATTTGTGTTTTTTCCATTGGTTTCCATAAAACAGACCTATGTCCCGAGAACGCGGCAAACCCCCGGAGTAGCTGGAATAAGTAAGATCATTTTCATTGGTTGTGTATGATGTATACATCATACCACCGCTGAAGTTCATATCCTGCTTTTCGCCAAACTGGTTTCTTTCTTCCCAGTTCATGCCCACGTTGTTGGTATTGCCATGCAATGCATACGCGCTGAATTTTCGTTTTCCCTTGAAATTGCTATACAACGCACGCTGTTCATACAGACTTAAATCACTGGATCCGGCCATGGACAAATTGCCGAAGTAGCCTTTTTTAGCATCCTCCTTCAACCGAATATCCAGGGTTTTTACCTTTTCTGCAGACTGGTCTCCGGTGCGTTTGGCCTCCTCGGATTGTGCATCGTAAACCGTTACTTCCTTCACCATTTTGGCATCCAGGTTGCGGGTGGCCAGGGTTGGGTCTTCTCCAAAAAATTCTTCACCATCCACCAGCACGCGTTCCACTTTTTTGCCTTGGGCGGTAATTTCTCCGTCGCGGTTCACCTGCAAACCGGGCAGTTTCTTCAGCAAATCTTCTACGGTCGCGTTGGGTTTGGTTTTAAAGCTGTCCGCCAGATAAATCAGGGTATCGCCCTTCAACCTCATTTTGCCCTTTTGCGCCTTGATGATAACGGCTTCCA
>CANHQZ010000084.1 GCA_947463125.1 Flavobacteriales bacterium
ACAATGGGACAGCCAAACAGCAGCATGCGCTGCAATCCCACCACTTTTTGAATGGTACCAATCAGGCCGCCCTGCACCACAGCACTGCAAACACCAATGAAACCAAACATGTACCCAACCTGCTTTTCGGTGAGGTGATAATGCTCGCTCCAAAGTACGGAAGCATTTACCTGCATCATACTGAAAGCCGCAATGTATATAACATTGATGATGAACAGTTCTCCCAAAATCTCTTCTTTCCACACATGCCTCAATCCGGTAAAGGAGGAAATGAAAGAGCGGCGTTCGGTGTTTTTCTCGGTTAAACTCTCGGGCAAGGTAAACCAAGCCATGATAAAGTTAAAAATACAGAGACCGGCGGTAGCAAAACCCACCCACATCAGTCCTCCGGAAGCATATAACGCCCCGCCTATGGGCGGACCGAACACAAATCCCAGTCCGAATGCCGCACCAATCAGACCCATTCTTTTGGCCCGTTCCTGTGGCGGCGTTATATCGGCAATATAGGCCTGTGCCGCACTGATATTGGCGCTCCCAATTCCGGCTACCAGCCTTGCCAGAAACAGGATGATAAAGGTATTGCTGACACCCAGCATCACATAGCCCACGGCCGTTGCCAGTATGCTGCCCAAAATAATGGGCCTGCGGCCGATTTTATCGCTCAATGAGCCCCAGATGGGCGAAAACAAAAACTGCATGAGTGAAAACACACCCATGGTGAGCCCCACCGCCACATCCGCATCCAGGTGCAACCCCGATTGCAGTGCCATTTTCTTGGTAACCACAGGCAGAATGGGAATGATGATTCCAAAGCCCAGCAGGTCGATGAAAATGGTGAGAAACAGGGTTAAGATACGTTTATCTTTCATGCGTTTTGTTTGAGAAGCTGTTTGCCCATCCAGTGTTCCCGGAAAGGCTGAAGCAGGTTGGCCGTAAAATCGCCCAGCCGGGCATGCATCACATCTGCAACGGGTGTGTTTTCTTGCAGTTGACCGCCATTAATCGCTTCATTGGCTGACTGTCGGTTGTATACCAGTGCTGTTCCATGAGGCTGAGGGACCAACAGCAGCAGGCGATTCAGAAAATCAATGCCGGTGGCTGCCGTAAAATCCATAAGCAACCTAAAAACCTTGTCTATACTGCATCCTGAGGGTGCTTCCACCGATTCATCCACCGCCACAGCAAGCAAGGCATTCCAGCGCAGTTCAAAACCCGCCGAGAGCGCGCTTCCATGCGATTTCCATCCACTGACAAATTCGCTCATGGCCATATTCAGCTTCGCTGCCTCCGCTTCTGCCAGGGGCCTGTCGGCGATAAAAAACCACACACGCGAGCCGGGAGACAAATGCGCTAAACTCATGTATTGGCGGTGCTTTGATCTACCAGTTCGGCAATATCCAGCACCTGAATCTCGTTTTCTTTTTCAAAGTGCTTGGTTCCGTCGCGCAGCATGGTCATGCAGAAGGGACAGTTCACGGCCAGCACCGAAGCACCGGATTCCAGCACATCTTCTGTGCGTTCCACATTCACTTCTTTCTTTCCCTCTTCGGCTTCCTTAAACATCTGTGCGCCCCCGGCACCGCAGCATAAACCGTTGGTGCGGCAGCGTTTCAGCTCTACCAAATCTGCATCCAGGCGCTCAATCACCATGCGGGGTGCTTCATACACGCCATTGGCACGACCCAGATAGCAGCTGTCGTGATAGGTTATTTTCTTTCCTTTAAACGGTCCGCCTTCAATGGCCAGTCGGCCTTCCTCCAGCAACTGATTGATAAACTGCGTATGGTGAATCACCTCATAATTGCCGCCCAGGGCGGGATACTCGTTTTTCAGGGTATTGAAGCAATGCGGGCAAGCCGTTACAATTTTTTGGATTCCGTAACCATTCATCAACTCTATGTTTTGCATGGCCTGCATCTGAAACAGAAACTCGTTGCCCGCGCGCTTGGCAGGATCGCCAGTGCATCCTTCCTCCGTGCCCAGAATCGCGAATTTGATATCGGCTTTTTGCAAAATGGAGGCAAAGGCCTTTGAAACCCTCTGTGCGCGTTCATCGAAGCTTCCCGCACATCCTACCCAAAACAAAATTTCGGGGGTTTCACCGGCGTTCATATAGTCCTGAATGGTTTTGATCGGATTCATAATTTACGACTGCAATTTCACGATAAACAAGTAAAAAACACAACCGGTTTTTACACATTGTCTGCAAGCCCGTATTTTCGTTGTCTCAAATGCGGTTTTTAGGTTTCATCCTCTTCCTCTCCTGTGCTGTTTACAGCCATGCCCAAAGCTACCGGGGACTTTCGGTTGTCAACCACAAAATCGCCTGGGTTTCAGGCAGCAAAGGCAGCATACTCAGAACGGAAAATGGCGGTAAAAGCTGGGACACCCTCAATCCCAAAGGCTATGCAGCAAAGGATTTTCGCGATATTCATGCCTTCAACCGCAAATCAGCCGTGGCCATGAGCAGCGGCGACAGCGGTGTGGTGCTTATCACCCATGATGGCGGAAAAACCTGGAAGGAAATTTACCGCGATTACCGACCCGGCAGTTTTTTGGATGCCATGGACATTTACAAGGGCAAACTCATCCTGGTCGGGGACGGCATTTTGCAACAAAAAATGTACCAAATCCACGCAAAAAACGTGCTGAAAAACGACTCACTAAAGACCTTTACGTTATTTGCCAAATACCGTGAAAACTATTATAAACAAGGTTTTGAGCCCGACAGCACATCTTCGTATTTTGCGGCGTCGGGCAGCAACATTCAATGGACGGGAAATCAAACCTACTGTGCCATTCCCATCCTGGATGAGAAGAGCATGTTCATCAGCGTTTCCGGAAATTTTATTCGTTTTCGCAGCCAACTGCCTTTCAAACAACAAAAGGCCGGCGGCGCCTACGGATTTTATCTGCACCGAAACAAAGCCGGGGTGGCCGTAGGTGGTTCATTTTACAAACCCAATGAGAAAGACAGCACAGCCTGTTACACCAACGATGGCGGCAAAACCTGGACACCCTGCCAAAGCATGCCCAATGGCTACCGCAGTGGGGTTTGCGCACACAAGCGCGGCAAAATATGGATTTGCACGGGCCCCAATGGCAGCGATTACAGCACCGATGGCGGCAAAAACTGGAAACCG
>CANHQZ010000085.1 GCA_947463125.1 Flavobacteriales bacterium
GATGAGCAGTTTGAGAAAATACAGCCCGAAACCCTGCAAAATCGCAGTATGATAGCCATTGGAGGATGATAACAACAGAACAGGCTTCCGAACTGCTCCGGGGAAACCCATTGCCATTGAAAAAGCGGACCATTTCGCTTTTGGAAGCTTCCGGTATGTATTGTGCAGAGCCGGTTACTGCCAAAGTGGCTGTACCGCCGTTTGACAACTCTGCCATGGATGGCTACGCATTCTGCTGGATGGATTTTGATCCCCAAAAACCGATGAAAATATCGGGGGAGGTTCCTGCGGGTGAAACAGCAGTAAAAAGAATTGAAAAAGGCAACGCCGTCCGCATTTTTACCGGTGCCATGGTGCCCGAGGGCGCCGACACGGTGATAATGCAGGAAAAAACCCGTGTTGAAAACGGATTCCTGTGGATAGAGGATGAAAAACTGCAACGGGGAAGCAATGTGCGGAAAGCCGGTTCGCAGTCAGCTTCAGGTGATGTTTTAGTACAATCAGGCCAAAAACTGACACCGGGTGCTTTGGGCTTGCTGGCTTCTGCCGGTGTTTCGGAGGTTTGTGTGTGGGAAATGCCCGCAGTGAGCGTGGTGGTGACCGGCAATGAAATTGTGGCACCCGGAAAGCCACTGTTGCCGGGACAGGTATATGAATGCAACAGCTTCAGTTTGCTGAGTGCCTTGTCACAGCTGGGAATCAATGCCAAATTGTTTTATGCTTCCGATACAACCGCGGATTTGCGCCACAGGCTGGAAACAGCCTTGGAAACTTCCGATCTGGTATTGATAACCGGCGGTGTTTCAGTAGGGGATTACGACCTGGTTGTGCCAACTCTTGCAGAACTTGGCGTGGATTGCATATTTCACAAGCTGAAACAAAAGCCTGCCAAACCATTTTATTTCGGCACCAAAGGAGAAAAACGCATATTCGGTTTACCCGGCAATCCGGCTTCGGTACTTACCTGCTGGTATGCATGGATTAGCCCTTATATGCTGCAAGCATCCGGTGTTTCGTCTGGTCATATTTTCCAAACAGCGTTGCTTGAAAATGAATACCGGCAAAAACCCGGTTTGACCCATTTTGTGAAAGCCTATCTGGAAAGCGGAAAAGTGCTGGTGCTGGCAGGGCAGGAGAGCTACCGGTTGGATGCGTTTGCGCAGGCCAATTGTTTTATTAAAACCGATGCAGAAACGGAGGTTTTGCAACCCGGTGAGATCGTGAATATCATTCTTTTTTAAGAGATGGACGCGTATTGGATGCTCATTGGTTTTGCCCTGGTGGCGTTTCTCTACGCCGGGGTAGGACACGGTGGTGGCAGCGGCTATTTGGCCGTTATGGCACTTTGCGGTTATTACGGATACCTGGCGCGTCCGGATGCACTGGTTTTGAACCTGGTGGTTTCGGGGATGGCTTTTTTGCAGTTTTATAAAGGTGGTTATTTTAAGCTCCGCGATTTTCTATGGTTGGCGGGATTTTCAGTGCCAATGGCCTTTCTAGGCGGATTGACACCGATAGAAGATGCTTTATACAAAAAAATACTCGGTGCGATGCTAATGTCGGCCTCGTTGCTCATGGTTTTCAGACCGGCCGAGCCTAAAAAGATCAGTGAAATGCCAAAAATTGCTGCAGCGATCATTGGATTGGTCATTGGCTATGCCAGCGGCCTAACCGGCATTGGGGGTGGGGTTTGGCTTTCTCCTATTTTATTGCTGGCCGGCTGGGCCGGACAAAAACATACTGCTGCGCTGAGTTCGGCTTTTATTTTTGTAAACAGCCTGAGCGGCTTGCTGGGCTGGGTAAAGGCAAATCAACCCTGGGATGAGAATTTACCCGTAATGATGGGAATCGTGCTGGTTTTTGGCAGTTTGGGAGCATGGCTGGGAGCTGCAAAATACCAGTCTAAGGCCATGAAATGGCTGTTGGCCCTGGTGCTGGCAATTGCATCTGTAAAGTTGCTGATGGTGTAAATGAAAATCACGGGTTCACTTTATCTTCGCCCCAATGAACGACATCACCCACAAGATAACTACCCTGCGCACCGCTACTGCCGAAGCGGTTGTCAGGCCCGGTAGTATTGAAACTGTTGAGGCCATAAAAAACAAAGCGGTACCCAAAGGTGATGTGTACGAGTTTTCACGCGCTGCCGCACTGTTGGCCGTAAAAAACACTTCCAATGTAATTCCGGATTGTCATCCGCTGCCGGTGGAATCCTGCAAGGTGGAATTTTCCATCAACGATATTGGCATCCTCATTCGGGTGGAAGTGAAAGCCATTTACCGCACGGGGGTAGAGGTAGAAGCCATGCACGGTGCCGCCATTGCTGCCCTAACCATGTATGACATGCTGAAACCCATTGATAAAAATGTGGAAATACAGCACATTCGCCTGGTGGCTAAAAAAGGCGGTAAATCCGATTATACCGATATCCCGAAACGAAAAATCAATGCGATGGTGGTGGTGTGCAGCGATACCATTTCCAAAGGAAATAAAGTAGACAAAGCAGGCAAAGCCATCATAAACAGGCTTGAACATTACGGCATTTCCATATCAGAATATTCCATTATCCCCGATGAGCCAAAAGACATCGCCCAGAAGGCAGAAATGGCCAGCCAAAACGGGATTGATTTGCTCATCTACACCGGCGGTACGGGCCTTTCCAAACGAGATGTAACGCCCGAAACCATTTTACCCTTGCTGGACCGAGAGGTTCCCGGAATTATGGAAGCAGCCCGCAAATACGGACAGGAGCGCATGCCCTACGCCATGGTAAGCCGTGGTGTGGCCGGCTACATCGGAAATACCCTTGTGTTGACGCTGCCGGGCAGCACCCGCGGTGCGGAAGAAAGCATGGATGCGCTGTTCCCTTATGTGTTGCACCTATTTCGCGTGGCCGATGGTGGCAGGCACGATGCCTGAATATGACAAATTGGCGGATAAATTGTCGGCAAACTGACAGATTTACCCCAATATACGAAAAAAAAGTCACATTTCCAAATTGGCACAGGATTGGACTAAGCAGGAAC